>JAFAGU010000033.1 GCA_019237595.1 Betaproteobacteria bacterium
CCTTGATGCGGGAGGCGTTGAGGAAGCCCGCCTCGTCGCCGACCAGCGCTCCGCCGGGAAACACGAGCTTCGGCAGGGATTGGAGGCCGCCGGCGGCGATCGCACGCGCGCCGTAGGCCACTCGCTTTCCGCCCTCGAAGGTCCTGCGGATCGCCGGGTGCGTCTTGAACCGCTGGAATTCCTCGAAAGGCGAGAGCCAGGGATTCGAATAACCCAGGCCGACGACATAGCCCACCGCGACCTGGTTGTTTTCCTGGTGGTAGATGAAGGAGCCGCCGTAGGTGGAGGAATCGAGCGGCCAGCCGGCGGTGTGCGTCACGAGGCCGGCGCTATGGTTCTCCGGCTTCACGTCCCAGAGCTCCTTCAGCCCGATGCCGTAGACCTGCGGGCCGATGCCCTTGCGAAGCTCGAAGAGCGCTTCCAGCTGGCGGCCCAACTGCCCGCGGCAGCCTTCTGCGAAGAGGGTGTATTTCCCGTGCAGCTCGACGCCCGGCTGGAAGGCGGCTGTCTTTTCGCCTTTCTTGCCGATGCCCTGGTCGCCGGTCGCGACGCCGATGATCGTCTGGCCCTCGAGGAGGAGCTCGGAGGCGGCGAAGCCGGGGAAGATCTCCACGCCGAGCGCCTCGGCCTGCGAGCCGAGCCAGCGCGCCACGTTGCCCAGGCTTACGACGTAGTTGCCATGGTTCTGGAAACAGGCAGGGAGGAGGGCGTTCGGCGTCCTGAACGACGAAGATTCGGTGAGGAACAAGAACCGGTCCTCGGTGACCGGCACGTTGAGCGGAGCGCCTTTCTCCTTCCAGTCTGGAAAGAGCTCGCCGAGCGCGATCGGGTCCATGACCGCGCCGGAGAGGATGTGCGCGCCGATCTCGGAGCCTTTCTCGAGCACGCAAACCGAGAGGTCCGCGGCGAGCTGCTTGATGCGAATCGCGGCCGAGAGGCCGGCCGGCCCGCCGCCGACGACCACCACGTCGTACTGCATCGATTCGCGCGCCATTGCCCAAATTATAATTTGCTGGTTTTATGGAAAAGAAACTCGTGCATGTCGAGCGCATCCCGATCCGCTGGGGCGACATGGACGCCATGGGGCACGTGAACAACACGGTCTACTTCCGCTACATGGAGCAGGCGCGCATCGGCTGGTTCGACGCGCTCGTTCCCGAAGAGGAAGCCTGGAAGAGCACGGGCATCGTGGTCGCGAACGCTTCCTGCAACTTCAAGCGGCCCATGAATTATCCCGGCACGGTCGAGGTGAAGGTGTACGCCGGCGAGCCCGGGGGCTCCAGCGTGCCGACGTTCTATGAATTGATTCTTGCCCAAAGCCAGCTTCTCCATGCGGACGGGGAAGCTACGGTCGTTTTCATCGACATGAAGACGCAGAAGCCGGCCCGGATCCCGCAGCGCATTCGCGAATTGCTCAAGGAGGTCAGCCAGTGAAAAAGGTCTATCCCGACGCCCACGCTGCCTTGAAGGGCCTGCTGCGCGACGACATGACTGTCGCCGCGGGGGGCTTCGGCCTGTGCGGCATCCCCGAAAACTTCATCGCGGCGCTGCGCGACAGCGGCGTGAAGGGCCTGACGATCGTCGGCAACAACGCCGGCGTGGACGATTTCGGCATGGGCCTCCTGCTCAAGACGCGGCAGGTGAAGAAGGTCATTGCTTCGTACGTGGGCGAGAACAAGGAGTTCGAGCGGCAAGTGCTCGCGGGGGAGCTCGATCTGCAGCTCACGCCCCAAGGCACGCTTGCCGAGAAGCTGCGCGCGGGGGGCGCGGGCATTCCGGGCTTCTACACCCGCACCGCGGCCGGCACCAAGCTCGCCGAAGGCAAGGAAACGAAGATGTTCGATGGAAAGGAGCACGTGCTGGAGGAAGGCATCCGCGCCGACCTCGCGATGGTCAAGGCGTGGAAGGGAGACAAGGCCGGCAATCTCGTCTACCGCAAGACCTCTCGCAACTTCAACCCGATGATCGCGACCTGCGGAAAGGTGACGGTCGCCGAGGTGGAGGAGCTGGTGGAGGTTGGCCAGCTCGACCCGGACCAGGTCCATACGCCAGGCATCTACGTCGATCGGATCATCCAGGGCGCGCGGTTCGAAAAGCGCATCGAGTTCCGTACCCTCGCGGGCGCAACCGGCAAGAAGGATTCGCCGATCCGCGAGCTGATGGCGAAGCGCGCGGCTCAGGAATTGCGTGACGGCTTCTACGTGAACCTGGGCATCGGCATCCCGACGCTCGTCGCAAACTACATTCCCGCCGGCATGAACGTCACCCTCCAGTCCGAAAACGGGCTGCTCGGGATCGGACCTTTCCCCACCGAGGCGAACGTCGATCCGGACCTGATCAACGCCGGCAAGCAGACGGTCACGACGATTCCGGGCTCGAGCTTCTTCTCCAGCTCCGACTCCTTCGCGATGATCCGCGGGGGCCACGTCGACCTCTCGATCCTGGGCGGGCTGGAAGTCGCGGAGAACGGCGACCTCGCAAATTGGATGGTGCCGGGCAAGATGGTCAAGGGGCCCGGCGGCGCCATGGATCTCGTTTCCGGCGTGAAGCGCGTTGTCGTGCTGATGGAGCACACTTCCAAGGACGGGGCATCGAAGGTCCTGAAGAGATGCACGCTGCCCATCACGGGCAAGGCAGTGGTCAATCTCATCATCACCGACCTGTGCGTGTTCGAGGTGGTACCGGCCGAAGGCCTGGTGCTCAAGGAGCTCCACCCGGGCGTGACGCTGGAGGAGGTGCGCGCCAAGACTGCGTGCGAGTTCTTCGTCGCGCCTTGATCTTTTTTTTCATGTAAACTCCTCCATCCCTACACGCCGTGGGTAAATGACGAAATATGTTTTTGTAACCGGTGGTGTAGTTTCCTCTCTGGGGAAAGGCATCGCCGCCGCCTCCCTCGCCGCGATCCTCGAGTCGCGCGGCATCCGCGTCACCAACATCAAGCTGGACCCGTACATCAACGTCGACCCCGGGACGATGTCGCCGTTCCAGCACGGCGAGGTGTTCGTCACGGAAGACGGAGCCGAAACCGACCTGGACCTCGGCCACTACGAGCGCTTCCAGAGCTCGAAGATGCGCAAGTGGAACAACTTCACCACGGGGCAGATCTACGAGTCGGTCATCAAGAAGGAACGGCGGGGCGACTACCTCGGCGGCACGGTGCAAGTCATCCCGCACATCACCGACGAGATCAAGGCGTTCATCAAGCGCGGGGCAGGGGACGCCGACGTCGCGATCGTCGAGGTGGGCGGCACGGTAGGCGACATCGAGTCGCTGCCCTTCCTCGAGGCCATCCGGCAGATGGGCCTCGACCTCGGCCGCAACAACGTCTGCTACATCCACCTCACGCTCGTTCCGTTCATCCAGTCGGCGGGAGAGATCAAGACGAAGCCCACGCAGCACTCGGTGAAGGAGCTGCGCGAGATCGGCATCCAGGCCGACGCGCTGCTTTGCCGCACCGTCGCGCCTCTGCCCGAGGACGAGCGGCGCAAGATCGCGCTCTTCTGCAACGTGCAGAAGGAGGCGGTGATCTCGGCGTGGGACGTGGACTCGATCTACAAGATCCCGATGATGCTGCACCAGCAGATGCTCGACGAGATCGTCTGCCACAAGCTCTCCATCCTCGCCCGCGCGGCCGACCTCACGGCGTGGACGAAGCTCGTCAACGCGATGGAGCACCCCGAGCACGAGGTGGACGTCGCGTTCGTCGGCAAATACGTCGACCTGCAGGATTCCTACAAGTCGCTCAACGAGGCGCTCAGGCACGCCGGCATCCACACGCATTCGCGCGTCCACATCCACTACGTGGACTCGGAGGAGATCGAAAAGAGCGGCATTGCGGTCCTGGAGAAGATGGACGCGATCCTCGTGCCGGGCGGCTTCGGCAAGCGGGGCACGGAAGGCAAGATGCGCGCGATCCGCTACGCGCGCGAGAACGGCGTGCCCTACCTTGGCATCTGCCTCGGCATGCAGCTCGCCACGATCGAGTTCGCCCGCAACGTGGCGGGGCTCGCGGGCGCGAACAGCACCGAGTTCGATGCCGAGACGCCGCACCCGGTCGTCGCGCTCATTACCGAATGGCTGGACCGCACGGGCAAGATCGAGCAGCGGAGCGAGCAGTCCGACCTCGGCGGCACCATGCGCCTGGGCGCGCAGCGCGTGCCCATCGAGAAGGACACGCTTGCCGCCTCCATCTATGGAGCGGAAGTCAACGAGCGGCACCGGCATCGCTACGAGGTCAACAACATCTATGTCCCGCAGCTCGAGGCGAAGGGCTACCGCGTGGCGGCGCGCACGCCGAGCGAAAGGCTGCCCGAGATCATGGAGCTGCCGAGCCATCCGTTCTTCATCGGGGTGCAGTTCCACCCCGAGTTCACGTCCACGCCGCGCGCCGGCCATCCGCTCTTCAAGGCCTATGTCGAGGCCGCGCTGCGCTACCGCGCGAACTCCAAGCGGCCGGGCGGCACGTTGTCGGTGGTCGCGGCGTGAGCCGCTTCGCAGTCCTCGCGGCGTGAAGCTGTGCGGCTTCGACGTGGGGCTCGACAGGCCCCTCTTCCTTATTGCCGGTCCCGACACGCTCGAAAGCGAAGAGCTCTGCCTGGAGGTGGCGGGGAAGCTGAAGGAGACGACGAAGCGCCTCGGCGTTCCGTACATCTTCAAGGGCTCCTTCGACAAGGCGAACCGGACTTCCGGGAAGAGCTACAGGGGCCCGGGCATGGAAGGTGGTTTAAAGATACTGAAAGCAATCAAGGAGAAGATCGGGGTGCCCGTGCTGACGGACGTCCACGAGGACACGCCGATCAAGGAAGTCGCCGCGGTCGTGGACGTGATCCAGACACCCGCGTTCCTCTGCCGCCAGACCAACTTCATCCGGAGCGCCGCCTCGCAGGGCAAGCCGCTCAACATCAAGAAGGGCCAGTTCCTCTCGCCGTGGGAGATGGGCAAGGTCGTGGAGAAGGCGAAGAGCACCGGCAACCAGCAGATCCTGGTATGCGAGCGCGGGTTCAGCTTCGGCTACAACAACCTCGTCGTGGACATGCGCGGCCTCGCGGCCATGCGCGAGACGGGCTGCCCGGTGGTGTTCGACGCCACGCACTCGGTTCAGCTTCCCGGCGGGCAGGGGGAAGCGAGCGGCGGCCAGCGCGAATACATTCCGGTCCTGGCAAGGGCCGCCGTGGCGGCGGGTGTTTCAGGCGTGTTCATGGAAACGCATCCCAAGCCCGACGAGGCGCTTTGCGACGGCCCCAACTCCTGGCCGCTCGCGCTGATGCCGGAGCTGCTGGAAGTTCTTGTTCAAATAGACTCAACAGTGAAAAAGCGCGAGTGGATTGAAAACAAGGTGAAGAGCTAATGAGTTCGATCGTAGATGTCGTAGCACGGGAGATCCTCGATTCGCGCGGCAATCCGACCGTCGAGGCGGATGTCCTCCTCGAGTCCGGCGTCATGGGCCGCGCGGCCGTGCCTTCGGGCGCCTCCACCGGCAGCCGCGAGGCGATCGAGCTGCGCGACGGCGACGCCAAGCGCTACCTCGGCAAGGGCGTGCTGAAGGCCGTGGAGCACGTGAACACTGAAGTGTCGGAGGCGATCATCGGCCTGGATGCCTCGGAGCAGGCCTTCATCGACAAGACGCTCCTCGACCTCGACGGCACGGAGAACAAGTCGCGCCTCGGTGCGAACGCCATGCTGGCCGTCTCGATGGCAGT
>JAFAGU010000112.1 GCA_019237595.1 Betaproteobacteria bacterium
GTGCTCGAGCGCTTGTCGCCGGTCAGGACGAGCGCCCGCATCTTGCCCCCGCGCACGTACTGCGCCTGGGCGGCGGTCGACGCCATGGCGAAGTCGACCTGCCCGCCGAGCACGTCGGTGGAGAGCGGCCCGCCGCCTTTGTACGGCACGGCAACGAGCTTGATGCCGGCGGCCTGGTTGAGGAGGATCGTGGCGAGATGGCCAAGCGACCCGTTGCCCACGTTGCCGACCGTCAACGTTTCGGGCTTCGCCTTGGCGGCGGCGACCACGTCCGCCAAGGTCTTGTAGGGCTTCTGGACACCGGTGGTGAGCGCCATGGGCGCCGTACCGACGAGCATCACTGGAGCAAAGTCCTTGATCGGGTCGAAAGGCAGCTTCGGATTCAGCGCCTGGTGAACCGCGTGCGTGTCGAAGATGAATACGTACGTATAGCCGTCGGGCGCGGCATGCGCCACGTATTCGGTGCCGATGATCCCGGAAGCGCCGGTGCGGTTCTCGACGATGAACGGCTGCTTCAGCGAGTCGGTGAGCTTCGCGGCAAGGAGCCGCGCGAGCGGATCCACCGAGCCGCCCGGCGGATAGGGAGAGACGAACTTGGCGGTCTTGGCGGGCCACTCCTGCGCTCTTGTCTCGACGGAAAATCCCCCTATCAGGGAAATTGCCGTCACCCAAGCCAAGACCTTAGAAACCGACATTCCTTCCTCCTTTGAGTTTTAGCATCTGGCGGGCGTCGTCCGGAGTCGCCACGGAGAACCCGAGCTCCTCCAGGATGCGCTTCGCCTTGGAAACCTGGTCCGCGTTCGATTTCGCGAGCTGGCCGCGGCCGAGCCACAGGCTGTCTTCGAGCCCGACGCGCACGTTGCCTCCCATCACCGCCGACATCGCGGCGATGAACATCTGGTTGCGGCCGGCGCCGAGCACGGACCAGTAGTAAGCGTCGCCGAAGAGGCGGTCGGCGGTGCGCTTCATGTGCATCACGTCCTCCGGATGGGGACCGATGCCGCCGCGGATCCCGAACACCGACTGGATGAAGAGCGGCGGCTTCAGCAGGCCCCGGTCGAGGAAGTGCGCGGCTACGTAGAGGTGCCCGATGTCGTAGCACTCGATCTCGAAGCGGGTCTGGTTCTCCTTGCAGCTCTCGAGGATGTAGGCGATGTCCTTGAAGGTGTTCTTGAAGATCCGGTCGTCGGAGGCGGCGAGGTAGGGCTTCTCCCAGTCGTGCTTGAAGTCCTTGTAGCGCCCGAGCATCTCGTAGAGGCCGAAGTTCATCGAGCCCATGTTGAGCGAAGCGACCTCGGGCTTGAGCTTGAGCGTGGGCTGCAGGCGCTCCTCGACGCTCATGGTCGGCGCGCCGCCGGTGGTGAAGTTGATGACGACGTCGCTCGCCGCCTTGATCTTCTGCGCGAACTGCGCGAAGAGCGCGGGATCCTGCGTGGGTCGGCCGTCCTTGGGCTCGCGCGCGTGCAGGTGCACGATCGCGGCGCCCGCCTGCGCCGCGCCGATCGCGGCTTCGGCGATCTCGTCGGGCGTGATCGGCAGGTAGGGCGACATGGTCGGCGTGTGGATCGAGCCGGTGACGGCGCAGGTGATGATGACCTTGCCCTGGGCTGCGGCCATTTCTCCTCCTTCTCTAGATCAGGTAGCGGACGTCCGCGTCGACGGCGAGCGCCTGGCCGATGATGAGGATGGTCTGAGCGATGACCAGCACGCGCAGGCCTTTTGCGGAAACGTGCATTCCTCGGGAGCTAGAGCTCGAGCTCCCAGTATTCTCCCACGACCCTCGCGCCGAAATGCCGGTGCGGCTCGCGTTTCACGAGGCGGAAGCCCGCATCGCGGTAGATCTGCCGTGCCGCGACCAGGTTCGAGTGCGTCCAGAGGACGAGCTTCCGGTACCCCTTGGCGCGCGCGAAGGCGATGCATTCGGCGACCAGGCGCTTGCCCAGGCCGCGGCCGCGCGCCTGCGGCTCGAGTAGCAGCATGCGGAGCTGGGCGGTCGTCCTCGTCTTCTCGACGATTAAGACCGATCCCACGCGCTCGCCGTCGAGCTCGGCGATCCAGCAGCGCTCGCGCGCGGGATTGAAGTTCTTGAGGAATCCGGCGATCACCTCGGCGACCAGCGCCTCGAACGGCCCGCCCCAGCCGTATTCCTTGAAGTACAGCGCCCCGTGGCGCTCGATCACCCAGCCCAGGTCGCCGGGACGGTGCTGGCGGAGCACGATCTCGCCGCTCTTTTCGTTGGAGAGAACCGATTGCACCGCGCCAAGCGCCGACACGAGGCGGCTGCGCTCCTCCTTCCCGAGCGGCGAGAGCATGGCGCCGGTCTTCTCGCGCGATCGCGCGTCGAGCTCCGCGTAGATCCGCCGCCCGCGCTCCGTGAGCGTGAGCTCCGTCCGGCGAGCGTCGTGCGCGGAGCGGCGCGCATGCACGAGGCCACGGCGCCGGAGCGACTGAAGCACGCGGCTGAGGTAGCCGAGGTCGAGCTCGAGCGCTCGCCCGAGCTCGCTGGCCGAGGCCTTGCCCCCGTGGCCGAGCTCGAAGAGCACGCGCGCTTCGCCGAGCGCGAACGGAAAGCCGAGGTAGCCCTTCGGCAGCACGCCGATGCGGCCGGTGTAGAAGCGGTTGAAGCGGCGGACGGCCTCGATCTCGCGCAGCACGGCACCTCCCGATACTTGCTTTTGTCAAGTATCTCATAATCGCGCCATGACCTCCTCTTCTTCCGCATTCGACCTCAAGGGCCG
>JAFAGU010000205.1 GCA_019237595.1 Betaproteobacteria bacterium
TCCTTCATCTGCTGGCGAAGCGTGAGCTTCGAGAGCTTGCCCGTCGCGGTGTGCGGAAGCTCCGGCACGAACACGACGTCGTCCGGCATCCACCACTTGGCGATCTTGCCCTCGTAGAAGCGCAGGAGATCGTCGCGCGACACTTCCTGCCCCGCCTTCTTCACCGCGACCACGATCGGGCGCTCGTCCCACTTCGGGTGCTTCACGCCGATGACCGCCGCCTCGGCGATCGCCGGATGCGCGACGGCGATGTTCTCGAGGTCGATCGAGCTGATCCACTCGCCTCCGGACTTGATCACGTCCTTCGAGCGATCCGTGATCTGCATCGTGCCGTCGGGATCGATGGTCGCGACGTCGCCGGTGGGAAACCAGCCGTCCCGGAGCGGATTGCCGCCCTCGCCCTTGAAGTAGCCCTTGACGACCCAGGGCCCGCGCACCTGCAGGTCGCCGAAGGCCTTGCCGTCCCACGGGAGCTCCTGGCCATCCTCGCCGACGATGCGCATGTCGACGCCGTAGATCGCGCGGCCCTGCTTTTGCTGCCACGCATCGCGCGCCTCCTTGGGCATCTTCAGGTGCTTCGCCTTGAACGTGCCCGCGGTGCCGAGCGGGCTCATCTCCGTCATGCCCCACGCGTGCAGGACCTGGACGCCGAAGTCGTCCTGGAAGCTGCGGATCATGGCCGGCGGGCACGCCGAGCCGCCGATCACGGTGCGCTTGAGCGTGGAAAAGCGGAGCTTGTTCTCCTTCATGAAGTTGAGGAGCGCGAGCCACACCGTCGGCACGCCGGCCGACAGGGTGACCTCCTCCTTCTCGAAGAGCTCGTAGACGCTCTTCCCGTCGAGGTGGCACCCCGGGAACACCATCTTCGCGCCGACCATCGCGCAGGAATACGGCAGGCTCCACGCGTTGACGTGGAACATGGGCACGACCGGCAGCACCACGTCGCGCGCCGAGATGTTGAGCGTGTCGGGAAGCGCCGCCGCGTAGGCGTGGATGATCGTCGAGCGGTGCGAGTAGAGCGCGCCTTTCGGGTTGCCGGTCGTGCCGGAGGTGTAGCACAGGCACGCCGCGGTGCGCTCGTCGAACTCGGGCCAGGAGAACTCCTCGGCCTCCCTCTTCAGGAGCTGTTCGTATTCGTCGTTCAGGGCGATGAAATGCTTCACCGACTTCAGCTGCGGGCGCACCTTCTCGACGAGCGGCGCGAACGTGGTGTCGTAGAAGAGCACCTTGTCCTCGGCGTGGTTCGCGATGTAGGCGACCTGGTCCGGGAAGAGCCGCGGGTTGATTGTATGGATGACGGCGCCGGAGCCCGCCACCGCGTAGTAGATCTCGAAGTGCCGGTAGCCGTTCCAGGCGAGCGTCGCCACGCGGTCGGTCGGCTGCACGCCGAGGCGCTTGAGCGCGTTCGCGAGCTTTCCGGTGCGCGCGAGCGCGTCGCGATAGCCGTATCGGTGGATCGTCCCGTCGACGTTCTTCGAGACGATCTCGGTGTCGCGGTGGTGGCGCGCCGCATGGAGGAGCAGCCCGCTGATGAGCAGCGGCTGGTCCATCATCAGGCCTTGCATGTCCTTCCTCCTCGTTCCTCTCTCCGGGTTGGTATCCTAGCGCAATGACCCCAAAAGAAGTTCTCGCGCTCTTCGAGCTGCCCTTCCCCGAGCTCCTGTACCGCGCCCAGACCGCGCACCGGGCGCACTTCGACCCGGCCACGGTGCAGCTCTCCACTTTGCTCTCGGTCAAAACTGGCGGCTGCCCGGAGGACTGCGCCTACTGCCCGCAGTCCCGGCGATACCAGACCGGCGTTGAGGACGAGGCGCTTCTTCCAGTGGACGAGGTGCTCGCCGCGGCGCGCGCGGCCAAGGAAAACGGCGCGACGCGCTTCTGCATGGGGGCTGCGTGGAGAGGGCCGAAGCAGGCCGATCTCGAAAAATTCATCCCTTTCGTCGCGGCGGTGAAAGGCCTCGGGCTCGAAACCTGCGCGACCCTCGGCATGCTGAAGGCCGGGCAGGCGGAGCAGCTCCGGGACGCCGGGCTCGACTTCTACAACCACAACCTCGATACCTCCCCCGAGTTCTACGGCGACATCATCACCACGCGCGACTACGAGGATCGGCTCGAAACCCTCGGACGCGTGCGCGCCGCGGGGATCAAGGTGTGCTGCGGCGGCATCGTCGGCATGGGCGAATCGCGCCGCGACCGCGCGGCGCTCATCGCCCAGCTCGCGAGCCTCGATCCCTACCCCGAGAGCGTGCCCATCAACGCTCTCGTCAAGGTGGAGGGCACGCCGCTCTTCGACGCGCCGGCGCTCGACGAGCTCGAGTTCGTGCGCACCATCGCCGCCGCCCGGATCACGATGCCCAAGGCCTGGGTGCGTCTCTCCGCGGGGCGGGAAGCCATGTCGGAGTCGACCCAGGCGCTCTGCTTCCTCGCCGGAGCGAATTCCATCTTCTATGGCGAGAAGCTCCTCACCACCGGAAACCCGCAGGCGGCGCGCGACCGGGCGCTGTTTCAGCGCCTGGGGCTGATTCCGCTCCAGTAGCGGCGCTAAAATCGGCCCTCCCCCCAGGAGAGCCACGAACATGAGCGAAGCCGCTCACTATTCCGTTCGCGATGGCGTTGCCGTCATCACCCTCAACAACCCACCGGTCAACGGCCTCGGCCACTCGCTGAGGAGCGGCATCGTCGACGGCCTCAAAAAAGCCCAGGCCGACGCGACGGTGAAGGCGATCGTGCTCATCGGCTCGGCGAAGGCCTTCTCGGGCGGCGCCGACATCCGGGAGTTCAACACGCCGAAGTCCGGCCTTTCGCCGACGCTGCCGGAAGTGAACGATGTCCAGGACGCGACGCAAAAACCGATCGTCGCCGCCATCGGCGGCTTCGCGCTCGGCGGCGGGCTCGAGCTCGCGCTCGGCTGCCACTACCGCGTTGCGCTTCCGCGCACCCAGCTCGGCCTGCCGGAGGTAAAGCTCGGCATCCTTCCCGGGTCGGGCGGCACGCAGCGCCTGCCGCGCATGGTGCCGATGGCGGACGCGCTCAAGATGATGACGACCGGCAACCCGATCGACGCCGACAAGGCGAAGGCCTACGGCCTCGTCGACGCGGTGGTGGAGGGCGATCTTCTCGAAGGTGCCTTGGGTTTTGCGAAAGGGATCATTGGCAAACCATTTAAGAGGGTTCGCGACCTCAAGCCGCGCATCGACGGCGACGTGAAGGCGTTCTTCGAGCAGGCGCGCGCGCAGGTCGCCAAGGAATCGCGCGGCTATCCCGCGCCGCTGAAGATCGTCGAATGCGCGCAGGCCGCGGCGACCCTGCCCTTCGACGAGGGCCGCAAGGTCGAGCGCGCCGGGATCGAATACCTCATGAACACGACCGAGTCGAAGGCGATGCGGCACATGTTCTTCGCCGAGCGCCAGACGACCAAGATCCCGGACGTCCCCGAAGACACGCCGACGCGCGACATCGGCAAGGCAGCCGTGATCGGCGCCGGGACGATGGGCGGGGGGATCGCGATGAACTTCGCCAACGCCGGCATCCCTGTGACGATCGTGGATACGACCCAGGACGCGCTCGACAAGGGGCTGGCGAAAATCAAGGCGAACTATGCGGCCACCGTCGCCAAGGGCCGGCTCTCGCAGGCCGACATGGACAAGCGCATGGCGCTCATCCATCCGACGCTGAACCTCGGCCAGGTCGGCGACGCCGACATCGTCATCGAGGCAGTATTCGAGCGCATGGACGTGAAGCAGGACATGTTCCGCAAGCTCGACGGCATCGTGCAGCAGGGCGCGATCCTCGCGACGAACACCAGCACGCTCGACGTGGACCAGATCGCCGCGGTTACCCAGCGGCCGGAGGACGTGATCGGCACTCACTTCTTCTCCCCGGCCAACGTAATGCGGCTCCTCGAGGTCGTGCGCGCGAAGAAGACCGCGAAGGACGTCCTCGCCACGACCCTCAAGCTCGGCAAGCGCATCAAGAAGGTGCCGGTGGTCTCGGGGGTGGGCGACGGCTTCATCGGCAACCGCATGATCGAGAAGTACGGGCAGCAGAGCCTTTTTCTCCTCGACGAGGGCTGCTCGCCGCAGCAGGTCGACGCGGCGATCCAGAAATGGGGCATGGCGATGGGCCCTTTCACCATGGGCGACATGGCGGGGCTCGACATCGGCTGGGAAATCCGCAAGAGGCGCTACAAGGAGCGTCCCGACTTCGTCTACTCGAAGGTCGGCGACAGGATCGCCGAGCTCGGCCGGTTCGGCCAGAAGACCGGCAAGGGCTGGTACGTCTATGAGGCGGGCAACCGCAAGCCGGTTCCGGATCCTGAAGTCGATCGGATCATCGACGCCTACAGAAAGGAACAGGGCTTGAAAACCAGGAGCATTTCGGACGACGAAATCGTCGAGCGCCTGGTCTATTCCCTCGTCAACGAAGGCGCGAAGATCCTCGAAGAAGGAATCGCGCTGCGCGCTTCCGACATCGACATGGTGTACCTCACCGGCTACGGCTTCCCGCCCTACCGCGGGGGGCCGATGTTCTATGCCGACACGGTCGGGCTCGGCAAGGTGCTCGACAGAATCGAAACGTTCGCGAGAGGCTACCAGGGCCAGGTCTGGAAGCCGGCCCCGCTCCTCGCCAAACTCGCCAAGGAAGGAAGGAAATTCAATGACTGAAGCCGTGATCGTCTCAACCGCAAGGACCCCGCTCTGCAAGAGCTGGCGCGGGGCGCTCAACATGACGCACGGCGCGAAGATGGGCGGCCACGTGGTGCACGCCGCGCTCGAGCGCGCGAAGGTCGACGCGGACGAGGTGGATGACGTGATCATCGGCTGCGCGAATCCGGAGGGCGCCACGGGCTGGAACATTGCGCGCCAGGTCGCCATCCGCGCCGGCTGCCCGATGACAGTTCCGGGGATGACCGTGAACCGCTTCTGCTCCTCGGGCCTCCAGACGATCGCCCTGGCGTCCCAAAGAGTCATCGCGAACGAGGGCAGCATCTTCGTCGCGGGCGGCGTCGAGTCGATCTCGATGGTGCAGAACGAGATGAACAAGCACCACTTCCAGGACGAGTGGCTGCACCGGCACGTGCCCGAGGTGTACTGGCCGATGCTGCAGACGGCGGAGTACGTCGCGAAGAAATACGACATCCCGCGCAAGAAGCAGGACGAGTTCGGCGTGCAGAGCCAGCAGCGGGCGGCCAAGGCACGCGCCGAAGGCAAGTTCAAGGACGAGATCGCGCCGATCACCACGAAGATGAAGGTGGTCGACAAGAACACCGGCCACGAGACGATGAAGGAGGTCACCGCTTCCGAGGACGAGGGGATCCGGCCGGACACGACCCTCCAGGGCGTCTCGCAGATCAAGCCCGCGATCGAGGGCGGGTGCATCGCCGCCGGCAACGCAAGCCAGTTCTCCGACGGCGCTTCCGCCGCGGTGGTGATGAGCGACAAGGAAGCGGCGAAGCGGAAGCTGAAGCCGCTGGGAATCTTCCGCGGCTTTGCCGTCGCCGGCTGCGATCCGAAGGAAATGGGCATCGGGCCCGTCTTTGCCGTTCCCAAGCTCCTGGAACAGGCCGGCAAGAAAGTCTCGGATATCGACCTCTGGGAGCTGAACGAGGCCTTCGCGGTTCAGGTGCTCTACTGCCGCGACAAGCTGGGCATTCCCAACGACAGGCTGAACGTGAACGGCGGCGCCATCGCCGTCGGCCATCCCTATGGCATGAGCGGCGCGCGGCTCGTCGGCCACGCGCTCATCGAGGGCAAGCGCCGCGGCGCGAAGCTCGTGGTCGTCACCATGTGCATCGGCGGCGGCATGGGCGCCGCGGGCCTTTTTGAAGTGGCCTAGCGCGCTCGCCCTCGCCGCGGCGCTGCTCCTTTCGCGCGGGGCCGACGCGCTCGAGAAGTGCGTCGGCCACGACGGCAAGGTCACCTATAGCGACCACGGCTGCGCGAGCGGCGCGCAGAAGAAGAGCCTCGGCGGCGCATCGCTCGACGGCGCGCAGATGGAGTACTACGACGTGCAGGCGCCCGGCGGCCACATGGGCCGCACCGACTGGAACCTCTCCTACCGCTATACGACGCGCTCGATCGCGGGCGGGTGCGGCGTCGATTCGGTCACGACGAAGCTCGAACTCAAGGTGCGCATGCCGCGCTGGAACGGCGCCGCGGGCTCCCCGGATCTCGCGTCGCGCTGGAGCCGCTACCTCTCCGCGCTCGAGGTGCACGAGGCCGGCCACGTGCAGAATGCGCGCGACTTCGAGTCGAATTTCCGGCGCGCGGCCTCGGCGATGACGGCCGGCGATTGCGGCTCCCTGGGGTCGGCCCTGCGCGCGCAGTTCGACTCGATGCTCAAGCAGGCGAACGCGCGCGACGTCGACTACGACGCCCAGACGAACCACGGCGCCACGCA
>JAFAGU010000246.1 GCA_019237595.1 Betaproteobacteria bacterium
TTCGGCTGCCCGGTGAGGCTGAGCGGCCCGGCGCCTGCGCGGCCGATCTGGCCCGTCGCAAGGTGCAGGTTCACGAGCGCGGCGTTCTTGGCGGTGCCGCTCGCAGACTGGTTGAGTCCCTGGCAGTAGAGCGAGAGCGTCGCCTTCGACGTGGCGAAGAGCCGCGCCGCCTGCACGATGTCTTTCTCCGGCACGCCGCACACGAGCGCGGCCGCCTTGGGTGTCATTTTATCGACCGCCGCGCGGGCCGCCTCGAACCCTTCCGTGTGCGCCGCGATGTAGCTTTCGTTGCACCAGCCATGCCGCAGCATGGCGTGGAGCATCGCGTTGAAGAGCGCGATGTCGCTCCCCGGCGCAATCTGCAGGTGCAGCGTCGCCGCCGCCGCGGTCTCGGTCCGGCGCGGGTCGACGACGATCACGTGGCGAGGCTTCGCCTGCTCCAGCCTGCGGTAGAGCACCGGATGCGCCCACGCGGTATTGCTCCCCGCGATGAACACGCATTCGGCGTGGTCGAGGTCTTCGTAGCAGGCCGGAGGCGCGTCCGCGCCGAGCGTCTGCTTGTAGCCGGCCACTGCCGATGCCATGCAAAGGCGCGAATTCGTGTCGATGTTGTTGGTGCCGACCAGCCCCTTCGCGAGCTTGTTGAACGCGTAATAGTCTTCGGTGAGGAGCTGGCCCGAGATGTAGAACGCGACGGCGTCGGGACCGTGCCGCTCGACGATCTCGGCGAACCGACCGGCGGCGAACCCTAGCGCCTCGTCCCAGCTTGCCCGCTTGCCGTGGACTTCCGGGAAAAGCGCCCGAAAGGCAGGCTCGGCCTTGTGGAGGGCAAGCCCCTTGGTGCAGAGCCGGCCGTGGTTCGCCGGATGCGCGGCATCGCCGCGCACGGAGACGATCTTTCCGTCCTCGACCTTCGCGAGCACCCCGCAGCCCACGCCGCAGTAGCAGCACACGGTCGCGACTTCCGGCCGGGGCGCGACGAACACGGCGCCCGCCTCGACGCGCACCTCGTAGACCGGCACCTTGACGCCGGGCTCCTCGACGCACACGCCGGTGGCGAGGCTGAAATGCTGCTTGTACACCGGCGAAGCGACGACGAGCTCGCCCTTGAGGTCGCCGACGATGCCTCTCGAGAGCACGTTCGCTTGCGAGAACGGATCGCGGTTGCCCAGGGCGAAGACGCGATCGTCGTGGAGGCGAAAGACCGCGACCTGGTCGCCGCCCACGAGGGCCGCGACGCCGGTCCCCGGAACGATGTCCTCGAGCCGGCAGACCTCAAGCAACTTCGGCTTCCTTTTCCTCCGCCCGCGCCGGCCGGGGCTGGCCTCGCTCGGCGACGAAGACTACGTTGCGGTCCGGCTCGTCGCTGTTCACGAAATGGCGGAAGCGCTTGCGGATCGCCGGGTCCTCGATCGCGCGCTTCCACTCGCACTCGTAGGTCTCGACGTGGCGCTGCATGTCGGCCTCGAGCTCGGCGCCGATGCCGAGCTCGTCGTCGCACACGACCCGCCGCAGGTAGTCGATGCCGCCTTCCAGGTTCTCCAGCCAGACGCTCGTGCGCTGCAGGCGGTCGGACGTGCGGATGTAGAACATGAGGAAGCGGTCGATGAACTTCACCAGCGTCCGGTCGTCCAGGTCCCTCGCGAGGAGGTCGGCGTGGCGCGGCTTCATGCCGCCATTGCCGCACACATAGAGGTTCCAGCCCTTCTCGGTCGCGATCACGCCGACGTCCTTGCCCTGCGCCTCGGCGCACTCGCGCGTGCAGCCCGAGACCGCCATCTTGATCTTGTGCGGCGCGCGCAGGCCGCGGTAGCGGTTCTCGATGTCGATCGCCATGGTCACCGAGTCCTTGACCCCGTAGCGGCACCACGTGCTGCCGACGCAGGACTTCACCGTGCGCAGCGCCTTGCCGTAGGCGTGGCCCGACTCGAAGCCCGCCTCGACCAGCGTCTCCCAGATGAGCGGCAGCTCCTCGACGCGCGCCCCGAAGAGGTCGATGCGCTGCGCGCCGGTGATCTTCGTGTACAGGCCGAATCTCTTCGCCACCTCGCCGAGCACGATGAGCTTCTGCGGCGTGATCTCGCCGCCCTGCACGCGGGGCACGATGGAGTACGTGCCGTCCTTCTGGAGGTTGGCGAGGAAATGGTCGTTCGTGTCCTGGAGCGGCGCATGGCGCGGCTTGAGGATCATCTCGTTCCAGCACGAGGCGAGGATGGACGCTACCGCGGGCTTGCAGATGTCGCAGCCCAGGCCCTTGCCGTGCTTGCGCAGGAGCGTCTCGAAATCCCGGATTTCCCCTACGCGCACCAGATGGAAGAGCTGCTGGCGCGAATAGGCGAAGTGCTCGCAGAGGTGGTTCGTGACCGCGACCCCCCGCTTCTTGAGCTCCGCGTCCAGGATCTGCTTCGCGAGCGGCCCGCAGCCGCCGCAGCTCGTCGCCGCCTTGGTCGCCTTCTTGAGCGCCCCGAGCGAGGCGCAGCCCGCGGCGACGGCGGCGCAGATCGCGCCCTTGGACACGTTGTTGCACGAGCAGACGAGCGCACCCTCGGGCAACAGCTCGACGCCCAGCCCCTTCGGCGAGCCTGCGCGCGGCGGCAGGATCAGGTCCTCCGGATGCTCCGGCAGCGGCATCGCGTTGAGCGTCATCTGGAGCAGCGACCCGTAGTCCGACGCGTCGCCGAGGAGGATCGCGCCCACGAGCTGCCGCTCCTCCTTGAGGAACGTGATCTTCTTGTAGACGCCGGTCGACTCGTCCGTGAAGACGCAGCTCAGCGCCCCCGGCGTCGTCCCGTGCGCGTCGCCGATCGAGGCGACGTCCACGCCCATGAGCTTGAGCTTCGTGCTCATGTCCGCGCCGAGGAAGCGCACGTTCTCCTCGCCGAGGACGTGGCGCGCCGCGACTTCCGCCATCTGGTAGCCCGGCGCGACCAGGCCGAAGATGCGTCCCTGCCAGAGCGCGCATTCGCCGATCGCGTAGATGTCGGGGTTGGAGGTAAGGCACTGCGAGTCGATCTGGATGCCGCCGCGCTCGCCGACGACGAGGCCGGCGGCGCGCGCGAGCTCGTCGCGCGGCCGAATGCCCGCGGAGAAGACGATGAGGTCGGTCTCGAGGAACGTGCCGTCGGCAAACACGAGGCGGTTCCTGCGCTCGGATCCGGCGACGATCTCCTTCGTGTTCTTCTGCAGGTGCACGCGCGCGCCGAGCGCCTCGATCTTGCGGCGCAGGAGCCGGCCCGCCGAATCGTCGAGCTGCACGGCCATGAGGCGCGAGGCGAATTCGACGATGTGCGTCTCGAGCCCGAGGTCCTGGAGCGCCTTGGCCGCCTCGAGGCCGAGGAGCCCGCCGCCGATCACGACGCCCACCTTGGAGCGCGCCGCCGTCGCGGTGATCGCCTCGAGGTCCTCGATCGTGCGGTAGACGAAGCAGTCGCGCCGGTCCTTGCCGCCCACCGGCGGGACGAAAGGCGAGGAACCGGTGGCGAGCACGAGCTTGTCGTAGGGCACTTCCTTGTAGCGCACGCTGCGCACGACCTTGCGCGCAGGGTCGATGCCGAGCACGCTGTCGTTGAGGCGCACCGTAAGGCGTGCCTCCTCGAAGAACTCGCGGCGCGCGAGGCTGAGGTCCTCGGCGGTCTTGCCCGAGAAGAAGCTCGTCAGCTGCACCCGGTCGTAGGCTGGCCGCGACTCCTCGCAGAACGTGGTCACCTCGAGCTCGTTGCGCCGCTCGCCGCTCCGGGCGACGAGCTGCTCCAGGAAGCGCTGGCCGACCATGCCGTTGCCGATGACGACGATCCGTGCGGGCCGCATCACGCTGCCTTGCGGTCGCCGCGAGCCTTCGCCTGCGCGCGGCCGCGCGCCACGACGGCGCCGACCACGATGATCGCAGGGCTCTCGAACCCCTGCGCGGACAGGGCGCCCAGCGTAGAGACGAGCTCGCGTTGGCTCTTCAGCGTCGCGTCCTGGATCACGCAAGCCGGCGTCTCTGCCGGCAGTCCCGCCTCCAGGAGCGCCGCCACGATGTGGCCAAGTCGGGCGAGCCCCATGTAGATGACGAGCGTCGTCCCGGAGCGCGCGAGCGCCTTCCAGTCCGCCTCGGCGCCCTCCTTCGCGTGCCCGGTGACGAAGGTGACGCCGCGCGCGAGCTCGCGGTGCGTCACGGGGATCCCGAGCGTCGCGGGCGCCGCGAGTCCGGCCGTTACGCCGGGAATCACCTCCACCTCGATCCCTTCCGCGAGAAGGGCGGCCATTTCCTCGCCGCCGCGGCCGAACACGAAGGGGTCGCCGCCTTTCAGGCGCGCCACCACGTTCCCGGCACGGGCGTACTGGATCATCAACTTCTCGATGAAGGCCTGCGCCGTCGACTTGCATCCCCCGCGCTTGCCCACTTCGACCACCTTCGCGCCGGAGCGCGCATGCGCGAGGCAGCCCCGGCTCACGAGGTCGTCGATCAGGACCACGTCTGCGCTGCCGAGCGCGCGCGCCGCCTTGAGGGTCATCAGCTCGGGATCGCCGGGACCGGCGCCGATGAGGAAGACCTTGCCCATGTCAGGCCACCTTGAGCTCCGCCTTCTTCGCCTTCGCCTGCTTCTCGTATAGGAACTCGAGCACGCGCGCGCGCAGGTCCATGAACTGCGGCTCGTGAGCGAGCGCGAGGCGCTCGCGCGGGCGGCGCAGCGGCACGTCGAGGATCTCGCCGATGCGCGCCTCCGGGCCGTTGGTCATCATGACGACGCGGTCCGAAAGCAGCACCGCCTCGTCCACGTCGTGGGTGACCATGAGGACCGTGGCGTTCGTCTTCGCGACGATGCGCAGGAGCTCGTCCTGCAGCGTGGCGCGCGTGAGGGCGTCCAGGGCACCGAACGGCTCGTCGAGCAGGAGCACCTTGGGCTCGATGGCAAGCGCGCGGGCGATGCCCACGCGCTGCTTCATCCCGCCGGACACCTCGTGCGGATACTTTCCTTCCGCATGCGAAAGCCCCACCAGCTCGAGGGCCGCGTGCGTCCGGGCCCTCAGGCTCTCCTTCTTTTCGTCGAAGACGCGCTCGACAGCGAGGTAGACGTTCTCGAAGCACGTGAGCCAGGGGAGGAGCGAATGGTTCTGGAACACCATGCCGCGGTCGGGCCCCGGGCCGTCGATGTGCTTGCCGGCGAGGAGCACCGTGCCCTCGGTCGGCTTGAGGAGCCCGGCCACGAGGTTGAGGAGCGTGCTCTTGCCGCAGCCCGAGTGGCCGATGAGCGAGACGAACTCTCCCTTGCGCACGGTGAGGTCGATGCCGCGCAGCGCCACGAAGTCGC
>JAFAGU010000277.1 GCA_019237595.1 Betaproteobacteria bacterium
GCGTGACGGTCGGGCAGACGAAGTGCACGTCGTGCACCTCCTGCCGGAAGCGGTGCGCCGCCAGGATGAACGCATCGGCCATGTAGTGGAGCTCCGAACGCCGGCTCCCGGGAAGAAGCGCGACGATGAGCTTGCCCGACGGAAGGCGAAGCTGCGCGCGCGCTTCTTCCTTCTTCGGCTCCATCGGGATGAGGTCCGCGAGCGGGTGTCCCACGTACGTGACCGGCACGCCGGCCTTGCGGTAGAGGGGCTCCTCGAACGGGAACATGACGAGGATGTGGCTCACCGAGCGCGCAATCTTCTTGATGCGCCATCCCAGCCAGGCCCACACGGAAGGGCTTACGTAATGAATCGCGGTCAGCCCGCCCTCCTTCAGGCGCCGCTCGAGCTCGAGGTTGAAGTCGCCCGAGTCGACGCCGATGAAGAGGTCCGGCCGGTCGGCCAGCATCGCGCTCCCGAGCCTGCGGCGCATCGCCATGATGCGCGGATAGTGGCGCAGTACCTCGGCGTACCCGCGGACCGAAAGCCGCTCGATTGGGAAGTGCGAGCTGAAGCCCTCGGTGAGCATGCGCGGCCCCCCGATGCCGGCGAACTCGATCGGTGAATGCCGGCTCTTGAGCGCGCCCATGAGGTGCGCGGCCAGCAGGTCGCCGGACGGCTCCGCGGCCACCATCCCTATGCGAAGCGCTCGGCCCACTACCGGAGGATTCCGCGCCTGGAGCGCTCGAGGAACGAGACGATCGCGCCGACCTCGGGACACTCCGCCGCCTGCGCCTTCAGCGCCTGGCGCGCCTCCTCGAGCCCGAGTCCCGACCGGTAGAGCGTTCGATACGCCCGCTTGAGCGCGGCGATCGTGTCCGCGCTGAAGCCGCGTCGCTTGAGCCCCTCGCTGTTGATCCCGTAGGGCCGCTCCATGTGGCCCGAGGCCGACATGAAAGGCGGCAGGTCCTGGGGCAGGTACGTTCCCATGCCCGTGAACGCGTGGGCGCCGATGTGCACGAACTGGTGCACGAGCGTGGTCGCGCCGAAGATCGCCCAGTCTTCCACGACGACGTGGCCGGCGAGCTGGCACGCGTTCGCGAAGATGGTATGGCTGCCGATCTGGCAATCGTGGGCAAAGTGCACGTACGCCATGATCCAGTTGTCGTCGCCGACGCGCGTGACCCCGGCGTCGCCGGCGGTGCCCCGGTTGATCGTCACGTACTCGCGGATGGTGTTGCGATCGCCGATCTCCACCGCCGTGTCCTCGCCGGCGTATTTCTTGTCCTGCGGCGGCGCGCCGAGCGAGGCGAAGTGGAAGATCCGGTTGCCGCGGCCGATGCGCAGGCGCCCGTCGAGCACCACGCCGGCCCCGATCCAGGTGCCCTCGCCCACCTCGACGTTCGGCCCGATCACGCAGTGCGGGCCGACCTCCACGCCGGCGGCGAGGCGCGCGCCGGGCGCGACGATCGCGCTCGGATGCACCGCCATTGTCAGTCCTTCGGCTTCATCGCGCAGAGGATGGTCGCCTCGGCGACGGTCTCTGCGCCCACGCGCGCGACGCACTTGAATTTCCCGATCCCGCGCATGAAGCGCTCCATCTCGACCTCGAGCTCGAGCACGTCGCCCGGCACGACCGGCTTCTTGAAGCGCGCATTGTCGATGCCGACGTAGTAGTAGACGGCGTCGGCCCGGGGCTTCGTGCCCTCGGTTCGAAACACGAGCAGGCCGGCCGCCTGCGCCATCGCCTCGAGGATGAGCACGCCCGGCATGATCGGCCGGCCGGGAAAGTGCCCGGCGAAGTGCGGCTCGTTGGCTGAGACGTTCTTGATCGCGACGATCCGCTTCCCGGGCTCGAGCTCGCGGACGCGGTCGACCATGAGGAAGGGATAGCGCTGCGGCAGGTGCTCGAGCACCGCCTGGATGTCCATTTCGATCATTTCCTGTTTCCCTTCTCGAGCGCGCGCACGCGCTCGGCGAGCTCGGCCAAGTGCCGCACGAGCGCCGTGTTGCGCGCCCAGGACTCGTTGTCGTCGAACGGGAACATGCCGGTGTAGGTGCCGGGCTCGAGGATCGAGCGCGAGATCACCGTCGCCGCCGACACGTGAACGTGGTCGACGAGCTTGAGGTGCCCGAGGATGAGCGCGGCGGCGCCGATCGTGCAGTGGCGGCCGATATCGGCGCTTCCCGCGACCGCCACGCACCCGGCCATGGCGGTATGCGCGCCGATCCGGCAGTTGTGGCCGATCTGGATCTGGTTGTCGAGCTTCACGCCGTCCTCGAGCAGCGTGTCGTCGAGCGCGCCGCGGTCGATGGTCGTGTTCGCGCCGACTTCCACGTCGTCGCCAAGCACCGCGCGCCCGATCTGCGGGATCTTGACCCAGCGTCCGTCCTCCTCCGCGATCCCGAA
>JAFAGU010000305.1 GCA_019237595.1 Betaproteobacteria bacterium
GATGTCTCTTATGCCGGCAAGTTCTGCGTCAATGAGCAGCGCTGGCATTGGGAGGTCCAGCTGCGGCCCCCACATTCGGCTTCGGTCCACGACTGATCGCTCTTGGAGAGCCTTGGGGTCCAGACGTACCTGAAGCTTCGCGGCGAGTTTCTCTATATCTTCGAGATTCTCCTCGTACGCCTCTGGCCAGTCGTTGAGCGTGGCGGTCATGTCTCGCAGCACATGGTGAAGGTTGACCTCCAGGGCGGGGTCGTCGGGGAAGTAGAGGTCGCGACATTTCAGCTTGCTGCTAGCGATGTGAACGTGCAAGTTTGGGCTTGGGACCAGAGCGGGGTGGATGATTCCCTCCAGACCCAACCGCTCTTCTCGAATGTAACTGTCTCGTCGTTCGGCGCCGAACGGGCGTGCCCAATGCGCGGTGCCAATACTGTTGCCGGAGTTACCGCGAATCGACAGGGGGCGCATGGAATATACATGGCGGTCGGTGAGATGCAGCCCGAGAATGCCGGAGGCAATGTCGGGCGACGTATCGACCGGGACGAAGAAAGCATCGTAGCGTCTCCGGGCCTCGTCTAGGATATCGTGGTGGAAAAACGCGTTGTAGATCATCGGCAGCTGACCAAAGGTGAGCTCGCCTCTGTAGAAACGTTCAAGCGCGCGGCGCGATGACACTTCCTGGATCCGTGAGCCGACCGTGACGCGGAGCATGTTCCGCAGCCATGGAACTATCGTATCGGGCCACCAGTAGACGTGCGTCTCCCAGCAGATGATCTCCGGCTGCGAGACGGAGATCATCATGCGCGCAAGGTCGAGCGTGGTCAGCAGGAAGCCGTCGTCGTCGCCGAGCACCGTCACGTATTCGCCGTTGCACTGCGCGAGCCCGCGCTCCCAGTTCTCGGCCATGGGGAGCACCTCGTCCGAGCGGATGTACCGGAGCCGGGGAAACGCGAGTGCCTCGACGATGCGGCGCGTCTCCGGTCCGCTGCAATTGTCAGCCACGACGATTTCGTAGTCGTCGGCCGGCTGCCCGGCGACACTTGCGAGCGTGTGCCGGAAGGTCGCGGGGCGCTCGCGGGTCGGGATGAGCACGGAAAAAGTCGGGGCAGTCATTTCTCGACGGTCCTTGAGAGTGCCTTCTTGAGCGAGGCTGCGACGTACGCGACATCGTCGCGTGTGAGGTTCAGCCCGCTCGGGAGATTTACGGCGGCTCGGCTGACGCGATATCCGACCGTATTCCTGCGTCGGGCATCAGCAGCATGCGGCAAGCCGGCATAGGCGGGCAGACTGCTGAGCGGGTGAAAGAACGGCCTGCAGTCGATGCCTGCCGCGTCCAGCCGGGCGATCAGTTCGCCCTTCATCACACCGCAAGCCGAATCGACGACCACGGTAACCATCCAATAGCTGTTCTTCGTTCCCGGCGGCTCTGCATTGAGCGTCACGCCTGGCACCACACCGAGCTCCTCGCGATACCAACCGAAGATCTTTCGCTTTCGCGCGACGAGCTCCTCGATGCGCTGGAGCTGTGCCCAGCCAAGCGCCGCCTGGAGGGCACTCATCTTATACTTATGAGCTACTTCGGTGTTGTAGAAGGCCCGATCGCCCGGCGGGCGCCCATGGTCGCGCAGCACGGCCGCGCGCTCGTACAGGTCGGTGCGATCGGTGGCCAGCAATCCGCCTTCGCCGGTCGTAAGCGTCTTCGAGCCGTGGAAGCTGAAGACGCCGGTCTCACCGAACGTGCCTGCCTTTCGGCCGCGGTACTCCGAGCCGACCGCCTCGGCGGCGTCTTCGATGATGGCCACACCGCGGCGCTTCGACACCGCCCGCAGTGCGTCCCAGTCCGGCACACCGCCATAGAGGTCGACCGGGATCGCTGCGCGGGTGCGCGGAGTGATGCAAGCTTCGAGTGAGGCGGCCGACATGCACCACGTCGACGCGTCGATGTCCGCGAAGACCGGCGTCGCGCCGACATACGTGACGGGGGCCGCCGAGGCGATCCAAGTGACATCCGGGACGACGACTTCGTCGCCCGGCCCGACGCCAAGCGCGAGCAGCGAAAGGTGGATGGCGGAGGTGCACGACGGCAGCGCCATCGCGTGCCGGACGCCCAGATACTCGGCGAAAGCCTCCTCGAAGCGCACGTGATAGCGATTGTGGTTCTCGTACCACGCTTCGCGCGCAGCTTCCGCGACGCAGTCGACCTCGAGCTGGGTGATCGAGGGGCCGGAAACAGGGATGCGCTTGCGAGCCATCAGTCGGCGAGGCAGCGCAGGTACCCCTCGGGCGCCGTGGTAAGCAGAAGCTTGTCCTGGATTTCGCGATCGATCTGGAACCGTCGATTCGAGCGCAGGAACTCGCGTACCGCCGTACGGGGGTTGTCCCCCGGGCCCCACGGACGATTCGGGAAGAACTCCTTGGGCATGTCTTCCACCACCGTATCGAGGACGATCAGATAGCTGCCGCGCGTGACGAGCGGCGAATAGAGCTCGAGCTCGCGCAGGACGTGCGCGTGCGTATGGTTCGAGTCGAGGACGACCACCACCGCCTTGGCGCCGCGCGTTTCGTCGCGCACGCGGGCGGCGATCGCGTCGTCGACCGACGAACCCTGGATCATGCTGATGCGTCGCGCCATAGGATGGTTCTCGATCGCCGCGCGGTTGTGCGGTCGGATGTCGATGTCCACGCCGAGCACGCGCCCTCGGCCGATGAGCTCGAGCATCGAGGCGGAGAACACGAGCGAGCCGCCGTGCGCGATGCCGGTCTCGACCACCACGTCGGGCTTCACGCGCCAGAGGATTTCCTGGAGCGCCATTAGGTCCTGCGGGTACTGGATGACCGGCCGCCCGAGCCACGAGTAGTTGTACGAGTAGTTGTACCGGCACGAATCGAGGAAGAGCTCGTGCGCCCTCGACTGCAGCTTCTCGTCCTTCGCCATTTGGCGCATGCGCTCGGGATCGCGCGGGTCGTGGCTCATCGACGCCCTTCGGAGGGCGCTCGCGCGCCCCGGACGCGTGCCGGGTTGCCGTAGGCGACGCTGCCGCCCGGGAGGTCGCGAGTGACGACGGCCCCGGCCCCGACGATGCAATCCTCGCCGATCCGCACGCGCGGCAGGACCACGGCGCCGGTGCCGACGAAGCTTCCTTCGCCGACCACGACGCAGCCGGCGAGCACCGCACCCGGCCCGATGTGCACGCCATCGCCGAGTTCCGACTCGTGGTCCACGCTCGCCGCCGTATTGATTACGACGGATTCCCCGACCCGCACTTCCGCCGCGACGGTCGCGTGCGCAAGGACTTGCAAGCCCGGCGAAAGGCGTACACTGGGCGACACGTACGCAGCCGGGTGTACCGCGACGGCGGGGAGGAGCCCTTCGCGCGCAAGCCGCCGCTGGATGGCCACCCGGTCGCGGCCATGCTGGCCGCCGATCGCGACCAGGCACGCGTGTTCCGCCCGGTGCTCCTGGCGCCAATCGGCAAACCCCGCCTCCCCGATGAAGAGGGGAACGTCGGGAAGCGGAGGACGTGCGGCCGGGTCGTTGTCGAAGAGCGCTTCCAGCCGGTAGCCGATGCGCGAAACGAACTCCGCGAGCACCTTAGCATGCCCGCTCGCTCCCCAGACGACGAGCGGCCTAAGTGCCCGGGGATCGGCCCCGGACGTCATAAGACCGCCACGCTTGGGATCGGAAGCACGAACCTGCCGCCCCATTCGCGGATGAACGCGTTCTGGTCCATGATCTCCTCGCGCAGGTTCCACGGAAGGATGAGCAGGAAGTCCGGGCGCGCGGCGCGGATCTTTGCAGGCTCCACGACCGGCAAGTGCGTTCCCGGGAGGAAGCGGCCCTGCTTGTGCGGGCTGCGGTCGGCGACGAAGTCTATGAAGTCCCTGCCGGCGCCGCAATAGTTGAGGAGCGTGTTGCCCTTCGCCGCCGCGCCGTAGGCGCCGATCCGCTTGCCCGCGCGCTTGGCATCGATCAGGAAGGCAAGGAGCTGCTGCTTCGTTCGGCGTACGGAAGCCTCGAAGCCGGTATAGCCCTGCACCGAGCGCAAGCCGGCGCGCTCCTCGTCGGTGCGCACTTTCGCAAGCGAAGGTGCGGCCGCACCGGCCCCCTGGGCCGAATGCCGGACATAGAGCCGAAGCGATCCCCCGTGGGTGGCGAGCTCCTCGACGTCGAAGGCCGCAAGGCCGGCCGCCGCGAGCGCCGGTTCCAGCGCCACGAGCGAGAAGTACGAGAAGTGTTCGTGGTAGATCGTGTCGAATTGGTGTTCCTGCATGAGCCGCAGCAGGTGCGGGAACTCGAAGCTCGCGCTGCCCGAGGGCGAGAGGAGCGTGCGCACGCCGGCGAGGAAGTCGCGCAGGTCCGGGACGTGCGCGAGCACGTTGTTCGCCACGATTAGATCCGCTTGGCCCTGCTCGGCGGCGATGCGCCTCGCGCATTGGTCGCCGAAGAACTCCACGCGAGTAGGCACGCCCTTTTCCATTGCGGCTCGCGCCACGTTCGCTGCCGGCTCGACGCCGAGGACCGGTATGCTCAGGCGCTGGAAGTATTGCAGCAGGTAGCCGTCGTTGCTCGCGAGCTCGACGACGCGGCTTTGCGCGCCGAGCGCGAAGCGCCGCACCGCCATGGCCGCATAGGCCTCGGCATGGCGGAGCCAGGTGTCCGAGTAGGACGAGAAATAGGCATATTCGGAAAAGATGTCCTGCGGACTGCGGAATTCCGCGAGCTGCACGAGGAGGCATCGCGAGCAGAGCAGGGCATGGAGGGGGTAGAAGGTCTCGCCGCGCCCAAGATCCTCCTCGCGGAGGTAGGCGTTGGACAGCGGCGTCATCCCGAGGTCGCAGAACGAGCGATCGAGCGTCCAGCCGCACGCGCGGCAGGCCGGTTTCATTGCAGGCACAGCGCTTCGTAGCGCTCGAGCTGCTCGAGCGTGAGGTCGCGCGCGTGCTCGCCCGCCGCGTGCCGCTTATGCCAGTCGACGATCCAGTCGACGGCTGCGGCGAGCGGCAGGCGTGCTCGCCAGCCCAGCCGCGAGCGCGCCTTCGCAGAGTCGACCGCGAGGTCCGCCGCCTCCTTCTCGGCCGGCGGGGCGGAAGGCGTCTCGGCGCGCCAGGAAGCTGGCGCGCCCCATCGAGCCGCGAGCGCCTCGGCGAGCTCGGCGACGCTCGCCGCCTCTTCCGGCGAGGGGCCGAAATTCCAGGCCTGCGCGGCACCCTCCCGCCCAGCGTGAAGCGCTTCGGCCAGCATCAGGTAGCCATGGAGGGGCTCGAGGACGTGCTGCCACGGACGTGTGGCGCCAGGGTTCCGAAGCACGAGCGGCGTGCCTCCCAGGAAGGCGCGCATGGCGTCCGGCACGAGCCGCTCCATTGCCCAGTCGCCGCCCCCCACGACGTTGCCCGCCCGCGCGCTCGCGACGCCGAGCGCCCCGCCCGCAGAGAAGTACGACGCGCGGTAGGCGTGCGTCGCGATCTCCGCGCACGCCTTGCTCGCGGCGTATGGGTCCTCGCCGCCGAGTTCGTCCTCCTCGGCATAGGGTCCGCGCCGGCCTCGATCGCGATAGCACTTGTCCGAAGTCACCACGACCACGGCACGTACGCTGGGGCAGGCTCTCGCGGCCTCGAGGCAATGGACCGTGCCTACGACATTGGTCTGGAAAGTCTCGACGGGGCTCCGGTAGCCCTCGCGCACGAGGGACTGGGCGGCGAGGTGGAACACGATTTCGGGCTGCGCCTCGCTTAGGAGCCCGTGCATCGCGCCAAGGTCGCGCACGTCCATGCGCACCGAGCGGACCGCCTGGCCGAGACCGCTCGAATCGAAGAGGCTGGGCACCGAAGGCGGATCGAGCGCGAGGCCGGTGACGCGTGCCCCGAGCCGGTGCAGCCACCAGGAAAGCCATCCTCCCTTGAACCCCGTGTGACCCGTGACCAGAACCCGGCGATCGCGCCAGAAGCCCGGCGTCATTCCCAGACTTTCCACGGCGCGCGTCCCGACGCCCACAGCCCCTCGAGGAGCGTGCGGTCGCGCAGCGTGTCCATCGGCTGCCAGAAGCCGCCATGGCGGAAGGCCGAGAGCTGCCCGTCGGCCGCCAGCCGCTCGAGCGGGCCGCGCTCCCATACCGTGTCGTCGCCCTCGACGTAATCCATCGCCTTCGGGGAAAGGACGAAGAAACCGCCGTTGATCCACCCGCCATCGCCCTGCGGCTTTTCGCGAAACGACGTGATTCGATTGTGCTGGAGGTCCATTGCGCCGAATCGCCCCGGAGGCTGGACCGCCGTCACGG
>JAFAGU010000355.1 GCA_019237595.1 Betaproteobacteria bacterium
GCATTCAGGCGCGATCCGGAGGGTCGCCTCGATCGCGCGGCATGCTTCGAGCAATTCCGCTCGCTCGCACTCGAGTCGCTGTCCGCTTTCTGGCGCTACGAGTTCTCGAGGTTCGTCGCGCGGGAGGATATCGACCGGTCCGCCTACACCGCGGTCGCGGGGCGCATCCTGGCGGGTGCACCATTCATGCGCTCGCTTATCCGGGCGAACGGTGAAGTGTCGCTCGAGCCTTTCGCGCTCGAGGAGCTCATGGCGGACCGGCTTGTGGGCATGCTTCTGCGGGACACCGTGGTTGCGGCGTCCGCCTTCGAGCGCCTCTTCACTAGCGTGCGGGAGCGGCTGCTCCACGACGCGTCGGCGCGGGCGCGGGCGCCGCTGCGATTCCTGTGCGACTTGGCGATGCAGTGCTTCAACAACGAGCTCGCATTTGCCGAGTCCGCGCAAGAGTCAATCGCGGTACAGGCGCTTGGCGAATCGCTGGAGCAAGGTGTTGCCTCTGGGGCCGATGTTCGTCGCGACCTTGCGACCTACGCGATGTATCGGCCACTTAGCACCTTCGCTTCCAGCTTAAGCTCGCTCGAGCAAGATCCAGGCTTTGCGGACCTTCTACGGCGCACGGTGATCGAGCCAGCGGAGGAGCGGCGGCTGCGCGATTCGTTGCCGAGGGCGGACATCCGCCATGCGGTTTCGCGCCAGGTGCAGTCGATGTACGAGGAAAATCCCTATCCGCGCTGGCTCGCGCTTTCCGAGCGACCCGTGCGGAAGGCGAGCGAATGGCTCGCAAGTGCCGTCGTCGGCCGCCATGCTTCCTTGGAGATGCCCGATGCTCCGGAGATCCTCGTCGCCGGTTGCGGCACCGGGCAGGATGCGCTCTACCTCGCACGCGAGATCGAGGGCGCGCGCATCACGGCCATCGACTTGAGCGCGACGAGCCTCGCTTATGCGAAGCGAATGGCGCTGCGCTACGGCGCCACGAACATCGAATTCATGCAGGCGGACCTCGCGGAGCTGCAGGGCCCGGCGCGTTACGACATGGTGTTTAGCGTAGGCGTCCTCCACCACCTCGCCGATCCGCTCAGAGGGCTGCGCGCCCTCGTCGGCGTATGCCGGCCCGGAGGGTTGCTGAAGCTCGGGCTCTACAGCGCTAGGGCGCGCACCGCAATTGCCGCGGCACGGGCGCTCGTTCGCGAACAGGGTTGGCCCGCTACACCCGCCGGTATCCGCGCCTTCAGGCAATACGTTCTGGGACTGGAGGCGTCATCGCCTCTACGGGGACTCCTCGACTACCGCGACTTCTACGTGTTGAGCGAGTGCCGCGACCTCGTGTTCCACGTGCAAGAGCACGATTTCACGCTGCCGGAACTCGAGAAGCTCATCGCCGACGCCGGGCTGAAAACGCTCGCCTTCGCGCTGCCTCTGCCGCAAGCGTCGCTAGAGGCCTACCGGGAGCGGTTTCCGGAGGACGCCGGAATGTCGGATTTCGCGCACTGGGAGAAGATCGAGAACCAGTTGCAGGACACGTTCGCGCAGATGTACCGGGTTTTCTGCGTTGCGCCGTCCTAACGCGCTCCGGCCCTGCGAGGGAAGTGGTGGCGAATCAGGGACTCGAACCCCGGACACACGGATTATGATTCCGCTGCTCTAACCAGCTGAGCTAATTCGCCACGTTGGATCAATCAGATAGCGGGATTATAAACCAGTGAAATTCGATGTGGTCGTCGTGGGCGCCGGCCCGGTCGGACTCGCTGCGGCCTGCGCATTGCGTGGGCGTTCGGTCGCGCTCGTCGCACACGAAGCCCCGCGCTTGGGCGATCGGCCGGCCTCGATGGACGCGCGTGTCTACGCGCTTAGTCCCGGCAACGTGGCTTTCCTGCGATCGCTTGGCGCCTGGCAGCTGCTCGACCCGGCGCGGATCGCGGCGATCAGGACGATGCGGGTGCACGGCGACCGGGGATCGTGCATCGAGCTCGACGCCTACCGCGCTGGAGCACCCGAGCTCGCCTGGACCGTCGAAGATGGCGAGCTGCAGCGCGCGCTCTGGCGCGCGCTGGAAAGTCACGCCAGCGTTCGAGTGCTGGCGCCTGCGCAGTGTCAAGCGATCGAGCATTCGAGCGAGAGTGCGCGGCTTCGCTTGCGCGACGGCACTGACATCGACGCGGCGCTCCTCGTGGGCGCCGACGGCGCCGGGTCGTTCGTCCGCATCCAGGCCGGCATCGCCGCAGCGACGCGCGAGTACGGACAAGTGGCGCTGGTCGCCAACTTCTCCTGCGCGAAGGACCATGGCGGCGTCGCTTACCAGTGGTTCCAGCAAGGACCGGTGCTCGCCCTGCTGCCGCTGCCCGGCCGATGCGTCTCGATGATCTGGTCGCTGCCCGCGGAGGAAGCGTCTCGCCTGGTTGCGCTCGATGACGGCGCCCTAGCGCGCGAAGCGACCGAGGCAAGCCGCGGGATCGTCGGCTCCCTGCAGCCCCTCACGGCCGCACGTTCCTACCCGTTGCGGCACCTTCGCGCGGCGAGGCTCATCGCTTCACGCACGGTGCTGGTTGGAGATGCGGCGCACGTGGTGCACCCTCTTGCGGGCCAGGGGTTGAACCTCGGGCTCCAGGACGTGCGCGCGCTCGCCGAGGTACTGGCCAGGCAACCGGTGAGCGATCCGGGCGACGAGCGGCTTCTGCGTCGTTATGAGCGCCAAAGGGCCGAGCCTATACTGGCGGCCAACGTCGCGATCGAGGGCCTCTTCCGCCTCTTCGGCGCGGAGGGCCGCGGATTCGCGACGCTTCGCAACCTCGGATTGAACTTGACCGACCGGTTGCCGGTCGTAAAGAACCTTCTCATTCGCGAGGCGATGCGCTGACCGCGCGGCGCCCCGCCAGAATCTAGGGAGATGCAGATGAAGCACCTAGTAACGCTCTGCCTCGTCGTGGCGGCAGGCATCGGGCTCGCGCGCGCGGACGACGCGGCGATCCGGCGTTCGCTCGAGCCGAAAATGGGCGGCGTGCGGATCGATTCGATCACTGCGACGCCGGTCCCCGGGCTTTTCGAGGTCCAATACCGCAGCGCGGAGGGCGTGCAGGTCATCTACACCGACGCCAACGGCTTGTACGTGATCCAGGGAGACCACCTCATCGAGGTCAAGGCAGGACGCGACCTCACCGAGGAGAAGCTGCGCAAGCTGAACGCCGTGCCCTTCGACAAGCTGCCCCTCGACATGGCGGTGAAGGTCCAGCGCGGGAACGGCCGGCGGGTGCTCGCCATGTTCTCGGATCCGTACTGCCCCTATTGCCAGCGGTTCGAGCGCACGCTCCAGGAGATCGACGACGTGACGATCTACGTCTTCATGATCCCGATCATCCGGCCGGAGAACGCGGACCAGTCGAAGGCCGTGTGGTGCTCGCCGGACCGCGCCAAGGCATGGACCGAGCTCGCGCTGAACCACACTCCGCCGAGCGCCCCTTCCACCTGCGACAACCCGATCGAGAAGAACCTGCAGCTCAGCCGCTCGCTGCGCGTGCAGAGCACGCCGACCGTGATCCTCGCAAACGGCGAGCGCTTCTCCGGCGCGCTCGGTGCTGCGGAGCTTCGCTCGGTGCTCGACCGGGCGGCGCCCAAGCGCTAATCCAGGCGCGGAGCCGGCTCGCTCGCCGGCAGCGGCTCGCCGCGGGGCCACAGGAGCCAGAGCCGGCCCTGCTGGCGCATGCGGCCTGCCTTCGCTCCGGCTTCCGGCCCGCTTCCCCAATAGAAATCCGCTCGAACGGCGCCTCGGATGGCGCCGCCCGTGTCTTGGGCGACGGCCAGGCGCTGAAGAGGATCGTCGGACAGAGGGTAGGTCGTGGCGAGGAACACGGGCGCGCCGAGGGGGATGAAGCGACGATCGACCGCGAGGCTGTATTCGGCGGTGAGCGGAACTCCCAAGGCTCCCGGCGGGCCTTCTCCGGAGGCAGGCAGCGGTACCTCGCGGAAGAAAACATAGCTCGGGTTCTGGTTGAGCGCGTCCTGGAGCCTCGTGGGATTGGTGGCCGCCCAGTTCTTGATGCCTTGCATGGAGGCCTGGTCGAGCGTGAGCTCCCCGCGCTCGACTAGATATCGGCCGAGCGAGCGGAAAGGGTGTCCGTTCTGGTCGGCATACGACACGCGGATGCGCTCGCCGCCGTCGAGCCGCACTTGCCCCGAGCCCTGGATCTGCATGAAGAAGAGCTCGATCGGATCCGCCGCCCACGCGAGGACCGGAGCTGGAAGCGAGGCGGGCTTGGACGCTGAGCGAGATTCGATCTCCGCGCGCGAATAATAGGGGACGACGCGGCGGCCCTCGAGCCTGCCCCGGAGCCGCTGGTTGCGCAGATCGGGATTCACGCTCCCAGGTCTACGACCAGGAGATCGTCGGGCACGCCGAAGATGGGGTGGCGGTTCTTCGCCGTGCGCGCACGGCTACCCTCGATCACCGGTTCGTAGTAGCCGGTAATGAGCCCGGTGTCCGGACCGTCGGAGGAGACGACAGCGAGCGGCTGGAACATCGCCTCGAAAAACTGGCGCGCGGCTGCCTCGTCGTCCGCCGGAATCGCACGCGCCGCGTCGCATGCGCGTGCGAGCGCGGCGTTTTTGGGGCAGCTCGCAATAAACGCGCGCAGCGATGGTGCGAGCGACGTTTGACTCCACCCGGGAAGCGAGTCGAAACCCGCTTCCAGGTAGCGCGCGCTCTCGGGCGGCGGCTTGGGCGGCGGGCACTGCGGGCAGGCCGGGCAGGCAAAGGTAGGGCACGCCGCGGGCTCCGGCTTCGGCGGTGTTGGCGCGCAGGCCGCCAGTACAATCGCCGTAATCAAGATCAACGAAGCCGCACGCCATCGCACCATGTGGGTCGTCGCCCTGGAAATGTTCGTCGCCCTCGTGCTCGCGGTCTTCATCGTCTGGTTCACCTGGCCCAAGAAGCCGCCGAAGGACAAGCCCTAGCGGCT
>JAFAGU010000095.1 GCA_019237595.1 Betaproteobacteria bacterium
GGGGAACGGCCGCGCGAGCGCCGTGCGCCTCGCGCAGGAAGGCGCCCAGGTGCTGGGCGTGGACCTCGACAAGGCGAGGCTCGAGGAGACTCTCTCGCATCACGCCGAGATCGCGCCGTACCTGTGCGATCTCACGGACTCCGCCGCGGTGCTGAAAATGGCGAAGCACTGCCTCGACGTGTACGGCCGGATCGACGTGCTTGTGAACAACGTGGGCGGCTCTGCTCCTGGCGGCCCGGTGGAGATGGACGAGGCGACCTGGGACAAGCAGCTCGCCTACAACGCGAAGACGGTGTTCCTCGCGTGCAAGCACGTCCTTCCGATCATGGAGCGCCAGGGCGGCGGCGCGATCGTCAACGTCGCCTCGACCTCCGGCCTGCGCTGGACGGGCTCGGCGCAGGTCGCCTACGCCGCTTCGAAGGCGGGCGTCATCCAGCTCTCGCGAGTGCTTGCCGTGCAATACGCCGCGAAGGGCATCCGCGTGAACTGCGTCGTGCCGGGGCAGCTCCACACGCCCATGGTCGAGGCGCGCCTCGCGAGCCAGCGCGCGGGCGGCGACGTCGGCAAGCTCCTCGAGCAGCGGCAGAGGCGCATCCCGCTCGGCTTCGCCGGCGACGGGCGCGACACGGCGGCCGCGATTGCCTTCCTCGCTTCCGACGAAGCGCGCTTCGTCACCGGCACCGAGATCGTCGTCGATGGAGGAATGACGGCGCGATGCGACTGAGGCGGGCGCTTCTCCTCCTTCTCGTCGCGATCGCCGGCGCCGCAAGCGCGCAGCCCTACCCTTCGAGGCCGGTGAAGCTCGTGATCGGCTTCCCGCCCGGCGGCCCCTCGGACATCTTCGGCCGGCCGTTCGCGGCCGCGCTCTCCCGCGAGCTCGGGCAAACGGTATTCGTCGAGAACAAGGCCGGCGCCGGCGGCGTGCTCGGCATGGACATCGTCGCGAAGGCGCCGCCCGACGGGTACACGCTCGGCCTCAACAACCAGGGCGCCGTGGCGATGGCGCCGTATTCCATGGCGCAGATGCCGTTCAACCCGAACCGCGACCTCGCGCTCGTCAGCACGGTCGTCAAGGTGCCGGAAGTGCTCGTCGTGCATCCCTCGCTCGGCGTGTTGACCTTCGAGGAGCTGCTCGCAGCCGCGCGGAAGAGTCCCGGCAGGATCAATTACGGCTCGGCCGGCGCGGGCGGCATCACGCATCTCGCAGGCGAGCTCCTCAAGGCCGAAGCGAAGGTCGATCTCGTGCACGTTCCTTACAAGGGCGCGGCGCCCGCGGTGGGCGACCTCCTCGGCGGCCAGGTGCAGATGGGCATCTTCGACGTTCCGATCGTGCTTCCGCACGTGAAGTCGGGGAAGCTCAAGGCGCTCGCCGTCACGACGGCGCGCCGCGTTCCGGCGCTGCCGGAGGTTCCGACCACCGCGGAGCTCGGCTATCCGAACGTGAATTCCGACAACTGGTACGGGCTCGTCGTCCCCGCCGGCACGCCGGCGGAGATCGTCAAGCGCCTGCACTCGGCCGCGGCGGCTGCGCTGCGCTCGAAGGAAGTCGACGAGCAGTACGCCAAGGTGGGCGGCATTCCCTTTCCCTCGACGCCCGAGGAGTATCGCGAGTTCCTTTCCGGCGAGCAGGCGAAGTGGAGCCGCATCATCAAGGCGATCGGCTTCAAGGAGGACTAGGCCGCCGCGGGCACTTCCTGGAGCGCGAGGAACTGCACCGACTGCGTCTTGCCCTTCACCGCCGCCTCGTGGAAGCTCCGCCCGGCGAGGTCGAGCCCCGCGACCTCGGCGGCGCGCCGCGAGATCACGATCGTGCAGTTGTAGTCCTTGGTGAGGCTCTCGAGCCGCGCCGCCGTGTTCACCGTGTCGCCGATGGCGGTGACGATCATCGAGCGCGGCGGCCCCATCATGCCGACGATCGCCTCGCTGTAGTGGATGCCGATGCCGATCTGCAGCGGATGCGGCAGCTCGTGGCGAAGCTCGCGGTTCAGCTGCTCCACCCGCATGAGCATCTCGCGCGCGCCGCGCAGCGCATCGGCGGGCCCGACGGCCGGATCGTCGGCCTCCAGCCCGTAAAGCGCCATCAGCCCGTCGCCGGTGAACTGTGAATAATGTCCCCGCGTGGCCTGGATCGCCCGGTTCATCTCGAGGAAGAAGCGGTTCAGGATGAAGAGCACGTCGTAGGGAAGCTTCGCCTCGCCGAGCCGCGTGGAGCCGCGCAGGTCGACGAACATCACGGTGACGAGCCGCTCGCTTCCCTCGAGGCCGCCGCGCACGTAGCCGTCCGCGGCCGTGGCGTCGGCCGCGAGGAGCGGCGTCACGGAAAGCTCCGCGGTCGGCCGCACCTGGCACGCGAGGCGGATGCCATGCGTCGCGCCGATCCGCGCGAGCGCCTGGGCCTCGAGCGGCCCCGCCGGCGGCAGCGATTCGAGGCCGCGGCTCACGTGCACGCGACAGGTGGTGCAGCGCGCGCGGCCGCCGCAGACGGAGGCGTGCGGGATTCCGTGGTCTCGCAGGAGCTCGAGCACGGTCGCGCCGTCGACGATGGGCACGCGCTGGCCGGAGGCGTGCGTGAGGATCGGCGGCTCGCGGCGCTCGTGGAGCCAGCGGCGCACGCGCCGCGCGACGAGCACGAATCCGACGAGCCCGAGGTGGACTAGCGCGATGCGGCCGGCGAAGCGCGCTGAAGCCGCAATCACTTCCGGCGGCGACTTCGCTTCCTCGAACGTGCGGCCGGCGAATTCAGGATCGCGCTCCGCCTCGCGGATGAAGTGGTTGCCGGCGGCGACATACCCCGCGAGCGCGAGCGTCGGCAGCATCAGCGCCACCATCGTGAGCGCCGGACGCCAGGCCGCGTACCAGAGCTTCGTACGCAGCCAGAAGTGGATGCCGATGCAGGCATGCGCCCACACCGTGCACACGAGCGCGATCTGCAGCGCGGCGAGCGGCGGCGCGAGCACCCAGTGGCGCACGAGCACGTAGGGATACGAGGTGTCGACGTCGCTCGCGACCTCGGCGATCCTCGTGCTCGAAAGATGCATGCAAAGGAGCAGCGGAATGCACAGGCCGAGGAGCAGCTGCGTCCACTCCCAGCGCATGAGTCGGAGCGAGCGTCGCGCATAGAGCGACCAGAGCGCGTTGCCGTAGTGCACGAAGAAGGCCGTCAGGAGGAGTACCGTTCCGGCGTCGCTTCGCCAGGGGCGCATGACCGCCGCGAGGACCGACTCGGCAAAGTCCGGGGAGATGATCAGCGTCGCGTGCGCAGAGAGATGGCAGAGCACGAACGCGAGCATTACGAGGGCGCTTGCGAGCCGCAGCCGCGATCTCATTGCCGTTCCGGGAAGAGCGCTAGCGCGAGTAGCCGAGCGCCGGCGCCGGCGTCGCCGCGGGGCGGCGCTCGGCCGGCTGCACGCCGTGGTGGAGCTTGAACGCGCGGACCGCCTCGACGAGGCGCGTGGACTCCTCCTCGAACGCTGCCGCCGCGGCGCCGGTCTGCTCGACGAGCGCGGCGTTCTGCTGCGTGACGCCCTCGAGCTGCTGGATCGCGCGGCCGATCTCCTCGACGCCGGTGCTCTGCTCGGCGGAGGCGCGGGCGATCTCGCGGATGAGCTGCGACACCTCGTGCACGCTCGCCACCGCCTGCTCGATCGTCGCGGCGGCCTCGCTCACGAGCCCCGCCCCTTCCCCCACCGTGCTGCCGGACTGGCCGGCGAGCGACTTGATCTCCTTCGCCGCGTCGCTCGTGCGCTGCGCGAGCCCGCGGACTTCCGCGGCCACCACCGCGAAGCCGCGGCCGTGCTCGCCGGCGCGCGCTGCCTCGATCGCGGCGTTGAGCGCGAGGATGTTGGTCTGGAAGGCGATGCTCTCGATGAGTGAGGTGATCTCGGCCACGCGGCGCGCCGCCCGCTCGATCTTCTGCATGGTGTCCGTGACGCGGCGCATCGATTCTGCCGCGCGGCCGGCCACGCCTGCGGCGTCGTCCGCGAGCGTGCTCGCGCGCGCGCAATGGTCGGCGTTCTGGCGCACCGTGGAGGTGAGCTGCTCGGCGCCGCTCGCCGTTTGCTCGAGCGTCGAGGCCTGCTCCTCGGTGCGCTCGGAGAGGTTCGTGTAGCCCGACGCCACCTCGCGCGCCGCGCCGGCGATGGCCTCCGCGCTCGCGTTCACCTGGCGCACGATGCCGCCTAGGCTCTCGTTCATGGCAGCGATGGCCTGCCACATGTGCTGCGCGTCCGACCCTTCGGAGCCGTGGGTGACGCGCATGCTGAGGTCGCCCATCGCGATGCGCTCGACCGTGCGGCGCACGCGCGCGAGGCCGAGCTGGCCCCACATCACCATCGATCCCACGAGATACGCCGGTATCAGGAAGAGCGCCCAGACGAGCCAGCGGGCTTCGGCGATGCGCGCCTGGCCTGCCGCATAGACGACGACGGCGAAGACGCCGACCACGATGAGCGCCCGGGTCCATGGGCCCACCAGGCTGATCAGCCTCAGGCCCGGGCCGAAAAATGCCCGCATCTCCCTTGTTCTCCCCTGGGAATTCTCGCCGCGATGTCGCGCCGCGACAAGGCCCCTGACGGAATCTCTACAATAGGCGTCGCCGTGCTCATCGACTTCTTCCTCAAGCTCAAGTCCCACCGCCTGCCGGTGTCGATCAAGGAGTACCTGACCCTGCTGCAAGCGATGGAAAGTAAAGTCATAGGACCGTCCATCGACGAGTTTTATTTCCTTTCGCGGGCCTCGCTCGTCAAGGACGAGGCCAACTTCGACAAGTTCGACCGCGCCTTCGCCGAGTTCTGGCAGGGCGTGGAGACGATCCCCGGCATCGAGGCGCAGATCCCGCTCGAGTGGCTGCTCAAGCAGGTGGAGCTCACGCTCAGCGACGAGGAGAAGAAGGAGATCCAGGCCCTCGGCGGCTGGGAGAAGCTCATGGAGACGCTGAAGCAGCGCCTCGAGGAGCAGAAGGGCCGCCACCAGGGCGGCAACAAGTGGATCGGCACCGGCGGCACCTCGCCCTTCGGCGCGTACGGCTACAACCCCGAGGGCATCCGCATCGGCCAGGAAAAGGGCCGCAACCGCAGCGCCGTCAAGGTCTGGGACCAGCGCGAGTACCGCAACCTCGACGACTCGGTCGAGCTCGGCACACGCAACATCAAGGTCGCGCTTCGCCGCCTGCGGAAGTTCGCCCGCGAAGGCGCGCCCGACGAATTCGATCTGGAAACGACGATTGGTCAGACAGCCAGGAAAGCGTATCTGGACATCCACATGCGCCCGGAGCGCCGGAACGCCATCAAGGTCCTGATGCTCATGGACATCGGCGGCACGATGGACGACCACATCAAGCTCGCCGAGGAGCTCTTCAGCGCCGCCAAGACCGAGTTCAAGCACCTCGAGTTCTTCTACTTCCACAACTGCCTCTACGACTTCGTGTGGAAGGACAACCGCCGTCGCCACAGCGAGCGCACCCGCACCTGGGACCTCCTCCACAAGTACGCGCACGACTACAAGGTGATCTTCGTCGGCGACGCGACCATGAGCCCCTACGAGATCCTCCAGCCCGGGGGCTCCGTCGAATACTTCAACGAGGAGCCCGGCGCCGCCTGGCTCAAGCGCTTCGTCGACGTCTACCCGAAATGCATCTGGCTCAACCCCGAGCCCGAGGAAATCTGGAACTACCGCCAGTCGATCGGCATCATCAAGGAGCTGATGAACGGCCGGATGTACCCGACGACCCTCGGCGGTCTCGAGCGCGCGATGAAGGTGCTGGCGAAGTAGGTCTGTTCTTTATTCCGGCTTTGCGGCCATGGCGCGGATGAGCGTCTCGAGCTGCGGGCTCATGGGCAGGTCGAGGCTCTCGCCGCCCGGCAGCCACGTCAGGAACCACTTCTTGTACTGCCGTTCGACTTCGCCGTCCTCCGCGAGATCGTGGAAAGCGCTCGCCACGAGGGCCGCGAGTTGCGCATCGCCCTTGCGGTACATGATCCCGTAAGGATCGTAGGACAGGAACTCGCCCACGACCTCGAACTGCTTCTGCGCCTTTTTCTGCGCGACGAAGCCGTAGAGCAGCACGTCGTCGGTGGCGAAGGCGTCGGCCTTGCCTGCCTCGAGCTGCGCATAGGACTCGGAATGGTCGCGTGCCGCGACGAGACGGAAGTCGAGCTTGAAGCGCCGCGCCACCTCCTGCATGGCCTTTTCGTTCGTGGTGCCCGAGGTCACGACGACCGTCTTGCCGCCGAGATCGCGGAACGAGCGGATCGGCGAGCCGCGCCGTACGAGAAGCTTCGTGCCCGCGACGAAGATGACCGGCGAGAACCCGACGATCTTCTGCCGCTCGAGATTGCTCGTGGTGGAGCCGCATTCGAGGTCGGCGCGGCCCGAGACGATGGCCTCGATGCGGGTGTCCGAGGTGACCGGCAGCCAGTGGATCGCGAGCTCGCGGCCGACCGCGTCGCCCATCGCCTCGACGAGCCGCTTGCAGAGCTCGATCGAGTAGCCGATCGGCGCGCCGCGCGCAGAAAGAAACGAAAAAGGCACCGACGATTCGCGGTAAGCGATCGTGACGGCGCCGCTCGCGCGCGCCTTGGCGAGCGTCCCGCTGAGCTCGACGGGCGCGTCCTCGGTTTGCGCGAGCGCGGCCGTCGTACTCAGCAGGAGCGCCCAGAAGATCTTCATCTCGCTCAGGCTGCGGCCGCGACCGCGCCCGCCTCGATGCGTCGTTCGTTGGCCTCGGCCTCGGCCGGCGGGAGCAGCTCGCCCTCCCATTTCGCCACGGCGGCCGTGGCGATCGAGTTGCCCACCGCGTTGGTCGCCGAGCGGCCCATGTCGAGGAAGGTATCGACGCCCAGGATGAGCAGCAGTCCCGCCTCCGGGATGTTGAACTGGTTGAGCGTGGCGGCGATCACGACGAGCGAAGCGCGCGGCACGCCCGCCATGCCCTTCGAGGTCAGCATCAGGATCAGCAGCATCGTGACCTGCGTGCCGAGCGAGAGCTCGATGCCGTAGGCCTGCGCGATGAAGAGCGTCGCGAAGGTGCAGTACATCATCGAGCCGTCGAGGTTGAAGGAGTAGCCCATCGGCATCACGAAGCTCGAAATCTTGCGCTTCACGCCGAAGCGGTCGAGCGCGTCGATGATCTTGGGATAGGCGGCCTCCGAGCTCGCCGTCGCGAAGGACAGCATGAAGGCCTCCTTGATCAGCACCAGCAGGCGGAACACGCGCGGCCCCAGGATCAGGAAGCCGGCGAGGATCAGCACGCCCCAGAGCAGGATCAGGCCGATGTAGAAGTCGCCCATGAAGACGGCGAACTTGAGCAGGATCTCCAGGCCGTTGACCGCGACCGTCGCCGCCATCGCGCAGAGGACGGCGAGCGGGGCGAGCTTCATGACATATCCGGTGATCGTGAGCATGACGTGCGCGAGCTCGTCGATCGCCGCCACCAGCGTCTTCCCCTTCTCGCCCAGCGCCGCCAGGGCCACGCCGAAGAACATCGAGAACACGACGATCTGCAGGATCTCGTTGTTGGCCATGGCCTCGGCGAACGATTTCGGCACCAGGTGGCTGACGAAGTCCTTGAGCGTGAATTTCGAGGTGGCCAGGTTGGCCGAGCTGCCGATATCGGGCAGCGGCAGGCCGAGGTTGTGGCCGGGCTGCAGCAGGTTGGCGAGGAAAAGGCCGAGCACGAGCGAAACCAGCGACGCGGTGATGAACCAGCCCAGCGCCTTCGCAAAGACGCGGCCGACCGATGCGGCGTCGCCCATGTGCGCGATCCCGACCACGAGCGTCGAGAACACCAGGGGGCCGATCAGCATCTTGATCAGGCGCAGGAACACGTCCGACATGATCGAGATGTAGCCGGCGATCTGCGTGGCGGTCTTCTTGTCGGGGTACGAGACGAAGATCATGTACCCGATGACGATGCCGAGCACCAAGGCGATCAGGATGCTGACCGCCGCAGGCAGTTTGCGCTTCATGGACTCTCCCTTTGGCGCGCCCTTGGGCGGCGCGCTTCCGCGCATCCTACTCCCCTAGTGCCGCGGGCCCTTTCTCCCGCCGTCATTAG
>JAFAGU010000286.1 GCA_019237595.1 Betaproteobacteria bacterium
AAGTCGCTGCGCCAGACCCGCTCCCACTACGGCATGACGCTCGCGCACATCGGCGTCGCGGTCTTCGTCGTCGGCGTCACGCTCGTCAAGGGTTACGAGTCGGAAAAGGACGTGAAGCTCCGCGAGGGCGAATCGGTGGAGCTCGGCGGCTACGAGTTCACGCTGCGCGACGTGAACAACGCCATGGGCCCAAACTACCGGGCGGCGCGCGCCACCGTGCCGGTGACGAAGGGCGGCCGCGAGGTGGCGGTGCTGCATCCGGAGAAGCGCATCTACGCCGTCCAGCAGATGCCCATGACCGAAGCGGCGATCGACCCAGGGCTCTTCCGCGATCTCTACGTCTCGCTTGGCGAGCCGGTCGAGAACGACGCCTGGCTCGTGCGCGTTCACGTGAAGCCCTTCGTGGACTGGATCTGGGCAGGGTGCCTGCTCATGGCGCTCGGCGGCGCGCTCGCGGCCTCCGACCGTCGGTATCGCGTCTCGGCCTCCAGGAGAAAAGAGCACCTCGAGGGAGCGCGCGCTTGAATCGCCGCCTTCTCGTCACGCTCGCGATCTTCGGCGCCCTCGTCTTGCTGCTCGCGGTCGGGCTCACGCGCGATCCGCGCGAGGTGCCTTCGCCGCTCATCGGCAAGGCCGCTCCCGCGTTCTCGCTCCCGCTCCTGCACGAGCCCGGGAAGGTGTTCTCGTCGAAGGAGCAGCTCGGCAAGGTCTGGATCTTCAACGTCTGGGCGTCGTGGTGCGAAGCCTGCCGCGACGAGCACCCGGTGATCCTCGAGTTCGCGAAGAGCGGTGTGGTGCCGGTGTACGGCCTCGACTACAAGGACAAGCGCGAGGACGGCCTGCGCTGGCTGGCGCGCTACGGCGATCCGTATCTCGCCTCCTTCTTCGACGCCGAGGGCAAGGTCGGCATCGACTACGGCGTCTACGGCGTGCCGGAAACCTACGTCATCGACAAGAAGGGCATCATCCGCTTCAAGCAGATCGGCGCCGTGACGCCGGAAGTGCTCGCGAAGAAGATCAAGCCGCTCGTGGAAGATCTGAAGCGTGAATAGGCTCGCCGTCGCTCTGTTGCTCTTCTGCGCACCGGCAGTGTGCTTTTCGGCCGACACGCCCGCGAACGCGGACCTCGACCGCCGTGTGATGGCGATCGCCTCCGAGCTGCGCTGCCTCGTCTGCCAGAACCAGACGCTCGCCGATTCCAACGCCGACCTCGCGCAGGATCTGCGCAACACCATCCGGGAGCAGCTCGTGCGCGGCGCGAGCGAGCGGGACGTGATCGACTACATGACCGCGCGCTACGGCGACTTCGTCCTTTACCGCCCGCCGCTCAAGGCGAGCACCGTCCTCCTGTGGTTCGGGCCCTTCCTGCTTCTCGCGGGCGGCCTCTATCTCCTTTCGCGGCGCCTCCGTGCCAGGCGGGCGCAGGCGACTGAGCTCTCCGAAGCCGAGCGGGCACGGGCGGAAGAGCTCCTGAAATCCGGATGATCGTCTTCGCGCTCCTCGCGGCGCTCCTCGCCGCCGCGGCGCTTGCCATTGCCTTTCGGCCCGCGCTACGGGCGAGGCGCGCGGCCGCATCGCGCGAGGCGCTCAACCTTTCGGTGTACCGCGACCAGCTTCGCGAGCTCGAGGCCGACCTCGCGGCGGGGCGGCTCGCTTGCGAGGATTACGACACGGCGCGCGCCGAGATCGAACGCCGGGTGCTGGAGGATGTGAAACCCGAGGAAGCGCCGGGCCGGCTGGCGCCGAAACCTCGCGTGCGGCCCGCATGGGCGATGCCCGCGGTCGCCATCGCCGTACCGGTCCTCGCCGCGGCGGTGTACTTCGCCGCCGGAAATCCCGGCGCGCTCGACCCGGTCAAGCGGCACGGCGACGAGGTGGGGATGAAGGAGATCGAGGCGATGGTGCAGCGCCTCGCCGACCGCCTCGAGAAGAACCCCGACGACGTCGAGGGCTGGAAGATGCTCGGCAAGTCCTACAACGTGATGGGGCGGTTCGCGGAAGCCGCGACCGCGTACTCCAGGGCCGCGGCGCGCGACCCGCGCAATCCGCAGCTCCTCGCGGACCTCGCCGACGCGCTCGCGATGGCGCGCGGGCAGAAGCTCGAGGGCGAGCCCGAGGAGCTCGTGCTCCGCGCGCTCCAGCTCGACCCCAAGAACGCCAAGGCGCTCGCCCTCGCCGGCACCGCCGCCTACGAGCGCAAGGATTATCGCGCCGCGGCGGCCTACTGGGAGCGCATGGTGCCGCTCGTGCCCGAGGACTCGGAGGATCGCCGCATCATCGAATCGAACATCGCCGAGGCGCGCTCGCTCGCCCAGGCCGGCCCGGCGAAGAAGAAGGCCGCCGCCGCGAAGCTCGAGGGCACGGTCACGCTGGCGCCGGCGCTCGCCGCCAGGGTGAAG
>JAFAGU010000103.1 GCA_019237595.1 Betaproteobacteria bacterium
GCGGTCCGCTTCCTGGATGATGACCTGGGTGTACTCGCGCAGCTCCGAGCGCCTCGGCGCCTCGAGCCGCAGCTGCTCGAGCTCGCGCTCGAGGAGCTGCGCCGAGCCTCGGAGCCCGCCGAGCGGGTTCTTGATCTCGTGCGCGAGGTTGCGGATGAGCTCGCGGCTCGCTTCCTGCTCCGAGAGCAGGCGCTCCTCGCGCGCCTGCCTGAGCTGCTGCTCGATCGGCCGCAGCTCCGCCAGCAGGGCGAGCCCGTGGGAATCGATGCGGTTCACCACGCACGCCAGAGGCAGCGGCTCGCGTCCCTGGCGCACGTACGTGACGTTCTGCGCCGAATAGTCCCAGTGCGTGGAACGCGCGTCGGCGAGCGACCGGCCAAGCGCCTCCCGCTCGGAAAAAAGCGCGAGGAAGGGATGCCCGATCAGCGATTTCGCGCCCGTCGCGAGCAGGCTCTCCGCGGCGGGATTGGCATAGCGCACGACAAGCGCATCGTCGAGCGCGACGATCGCCGTGGCGAGCAACTCCAGCCCTGAGAAGGGGCCCACGTCAGCGATTGAGGTTGCTGATCTCCCGCCTGAGCGCTTCGACGTTCTTCTCGTGCAGCTCGACGTTGTCCTTGAAAGGCTGAAGGCGCTCCAGCACCCGGGCGTAGTTGCGCTCATCGCCATTGCGCACGCTTTCCTGCTGAGCAAGATCCTCCTTCGCCTTGGCGAGGAGCTCCTCCTCGTTCTTGAGCTCGCCCTCCAGGATGTCGCGCTGGCGCTCCTTGGCGGAGGCGCGGGCGGCGGACGACTCTCGCGGCCCGCCGGAGCCTGCACCGGGCTTCGATCCCGCAGCCGCGGGCTTCTGCGTCGGCACGACATTCACCTCGCGGGAGACGAGCTCGCATTTTTTCCCGGCGGTGTCCCTCTTGTCGCTCGTGTAGAGCGGCCGCCCGCTTGCGTCCTGGCACTTGTAGATCTCGGTGACGTTCTGCGCGGCTGCGCTTCCCGCGCAGGCCGTGAAAGTCACGAAAATCAAGGTCCTACGAGCGTCCATGTGCAAAGTCTAGCCCAAAAAGAAAGGGCAGGCTTTCGAGCCTGCCCTTCCTTAAACGCCCTAGCCGGAAGCCGGTCTACGAGGCGTAGTACATGTCGAATTCGACCGGGTGGGTCGTCATGCGGAAGCGAGTGAGCTCCTCTTCCTTGAGGGCCACGTAGGCTTCGAGCATGTCCTCGTCGAACACGCCACCCTTCGTGAGGAACGCGTGGTCGTCCTTGAGGCAGTTCAGCGCCTCCTCGAGCGAAGCGCACACGTGCGGCACCTTCGCCGCTTCTTCCGGCGGCAGGTGGTAGAGATCCTTGTCGATCGGATCTCCGGGATGGATCTTGTTCTGCACGCCGTCCAGCCCCGCCATCAGCATTGCGGCAAACGCGAGGTAGGCGTTCGAAGTCGGGTCGGGGAAGCGCACCTCCACGCGGCGGGCGTTCGCGCTCGACACGAACGGGATGCGGCACGAAGCCGAACGGTTGCGCGCCGAGTAGGCGAGGTTGATCGGCGCTTCGAATCCGGGCACGAGCCGCTTGTAGGAGTTGGTGCCGGGGTTCGTAATCGCGTTAAGCGCCTTCGCATGCTTGAGGATGCCGCCGATGTAGTGGAGCGCGAAATCCGAGAGTCCCGCGTATCCGTTGCCGGCGAAGAGGTTCTTGCCGCCCTTCCATACCGACTGGTGCACGTGCATGCCCGAGCCGTTGTCGCCGACGACGGGCTTCGGCATGAAGGTCGCCGTCTTGCCGTAGGACGCAGCGACGTTCCACACGGTGTACTTCAGGATCTGCATCCAGTCGGCGCGCTGCACGAGCGGCGCGAAGCGCGTGCCGATCTCGCACTGACCCGCGGCCGCCACCTCGTGGTGATGCACTTCCACTTCGACGCCCTGCTGCTCGAGCGCGAGCGAGATCGCGTTGCGGATGTCCAGCAGCGTATCGATCGGTGGAACCGGAAAGTAGCCGCCCTTGACCGGCGCGCGGTGCGCCATGTTGCCCGACTCATAGTCGATTCCGGTGGACCAAGGCGCTTCCTCGGACTTGATCTTCACGAAGCAGCCCGACATGTCGACGTTCCAGGTCACGCCGTCGAAGATGAAGAACTCGGGCTCGGGGCCGAAGTAGGAAACGTCGCCCAGGCCCGTGGACTTCAGGTACGCCTCGGCGCGCTTGGCGACGCCGCGCGGGTCGCGGTTGTAGGGCTTCTGCTCGATCGGGTCGTGCACGTCGCAATTGATGTTCAGCACCGGCTCGTCGGTGAACGGGTCCATGCGCGCCGTCGCGGGGTCGGGCATGAGCAGCATGTCGGAAGCCTGGATGCCTTTCCATCCGGCGATCGAGGAACCGTCGAAGGCGTGGCCCAGCTCGAACTTTTCCTTGTTGAAGTACTTCACCGGCACGCTGACGTGCTGCTCCTTGCCGCGCGTGTCGGTGAACCGGAAGTCGACGAACTTGACCTCCTTTTCCTTCACGAGTTTGAGTACGTCATCCGCCGTCATGGCCGCCATGGAATAGCTCCTGAGCTGGTTTGTTAGGTGTAGTGGTTCGGACTAGGTCTTTCGCGGGGAGCAGATTCCATGCCAAAGGTTTTCGGCGGGCTGCCCGTCCGGGGATTTGGTGCGGGGGAAATTCTAGCGAATGAAATCGCACCAGATAAGGGCATGTTAGCCCGATCGGCACGATAACGGTGCCATGCGAGGAGGATCACCTTACCCGGTTCGCCGCCTCGGGCACCCGGTGGCGCGCGGCATGGCATAAATGATGCGTTGCCGGGGACCTAATTCAAGGGAGAACTCGAATGAGCCGCCGCAAGTTTCTGACCGGCGCGGCCGCGGCCGCCGCCGGAACCATCGCTGCACCTGCCCTCGCCCAGTCCCTGCCCGAGGTGCGCTGGCGCTGCGCTTCAAGTTTTCCGAAGAGCCTCGACACGATCTATGGCGGGGCCGACGTCATCGCGAAACGCGTCGCGGCGATTACCGGAGGCAAATTCCAGATTCGCGTCTTCGGCGCAGGGGAAATCGTGCCCGCGTTCGGGACGGTGGACGCCGTGCAGCAGGGCACGGTGGAGTGCACCCACACCGCGAGCTATTACTTCGTCGGCAAGAACAAGACGTTTGCATTCGATACGACGCTTCCCTTCGGCATGACGCAACGCCAGCAGAACGCGTGGATCTACTGGGGCGGGGGTTTGCAGCTCGTGCGCGAGTTCTTCCGCGAGTTCAACATCATCTCCTTCCCGGCCGGCAACACCGGTTGCCAGATGGGCGGATGGTTCCGGAAGGAAGTGCGCACCGTCGCCGACCTGAAGGGACTGAAGATGCGCATCGCGGGGCTCGGCGGCGAGATCATGGCCCGCCTGGGCGCGGTGCCGCAGCAGATCGCAGGGGGCGATATCTACCCGGCGCTCGAGCGCGGAACCATCGATGCGGCCGAGTGGGTCGGCCCTTACGACGACGAGAAATTGGGCTTCTACAAGATTGCGCCGCACTACTACTACCCCGGCTGGTGGGAGGCGTGCTCGATGTATTCGCTCTTCGTCAACATCCGGGAATGGGAGAAGCTCCCGAAGGAATACCAGGCCGCGCTCGAGGCCGCCTGCTACGAGGCGAACCTCGACATGATGGCGGAGTACGACTTCAAGAATCCCAAGGCGCTCCAGAGCCTCGTGCGGAACGGCGTGCGGCTGCACGCCTATTCGCCCGAGATCATGCAGGCCGCGCACAAGGCCTCCTTCGAAATGTACGAGGAGGAAGCGGCGAAGAATCCTTCCTGGCGCAAGATCTACGAGCCATGGAAGAAATTCCGCCAGGAGGAATTCGTCTGGCATAGCGTCGCTGAGCAGACGCTCACCGCCTTCCTGCTGAACACTCCGACGCCGGGCAAGTAGCCGCCCCAGCGGGAAAGCTTGCCGGGATGGAAGCGCTGCTTCGCTTCGCGGGCGCCGTCGACCGCGTGAACATGCTCCTCGGCAAGGCGGCCAACTGGATGGGCCTCGCCGCGGTGGTGATTTCCTCCGGGGCGGCGGTGCTGCGCTACGCGTTCAACATCGGCTCGAATGCGTGGCTCGAGATCCAGTGGTACCTCTTCGCCGGCATGGTGATGCTGGGCGCCTCGTACACGCTGAAGCTCAACGAGCACGTCCGCGTCGACGTGCTCTACAGCCGATACAGCGAGCGTGCGCGGCTCTGGCTCGACTTCATCGGTGGCATCGTCTTCCTCCTGCCGATGACCATCATGATCGGCTGGCTCGCGTGGCCGATGGTGGCGAACTCGTACGCGGTCCACGAGTACTCGAGCAGTCCCGGCGGGCTCCTTCGCTGGCCGGTGAAGCTGCTCGTGCCGGTGGGCTTTGCCCTCCTCACGCTGCAGGGCATCTCCGAAATCATCAAGCGCGTGGCTGCCCTCGCCGGGCGGCTCGCGCTCGATGCGAAGTACGAGAGGCCGTTGCAGTGAATCGGCGCCCGCACATCGCATGACGCACGACGTTATGGCGCCGCTCATGTTCGGCGGCCTCATCGTCTTCATGCTGATCGGCTACCCGGTCGCCTTCTCGCTCGGCGCGGTCGGGCTTTTCTTCGCGGTCATCGGGATCCAGCTCGGGTTCTTCACGACCGCGCTGCTCCAGGCGCTTCCGGAGCGCGTGTTTGGCATCCTGGCGAACGAGCTTTTGCTCTCCATCCCGTTCTTCACCTTCATGGGCGCTGTGCTCGAGCGCTGCGGCCTCGCGGAGGACCTGCTGGAGGGAACGGGCCAGCTCTTCGGCCCGGTCCGCGGCGGTCTTGCCTACGCCGTCATACTGGTGGGGGCCCTCCTCGGCGCGATCACGGGAACGGTGGCCGCCTCGGTGATCGCCATGGGCCTCATCTCGCTTCCGGTCATGATGCGCTATGGCTACAACATGCGCCTGGCGACGGGCGTCATCGCGGCCTCCGGGACGATCACCCAGCTCATCCCGCCCTCCCTCGTCCTCGTCGTCCTGGCCGACCAGCTCGGCAAGTCGGTGGGCGACATGTATGCCGGGGCCATCGGCCCTTCGATCGTGCAGGTGCTGCTGTTCTGCGCATTCATCCTGCTCCTTTCGTTCGTCCGTCCCAACGACATCCCCGCCCTGCCGCCGGAGGCGCGCACGAAGATCGGCTGGCCGCTCATCCGCCGCGTGCTGGTTGGCATGGTGCCCTCGCTCGCGCTCATCTTCCTCGTGCTCGGCACGATCCTGATCGGGCTCGCGACGCCGACGGAGGGCGGCGCGATGGGAGCGGTGGGAGCCATCATCCTGGCGGCCATCCACCGGCGCCTCACGTGGAATCTGCTGTGGCAGGGCATGGACTCGACCATGCGCATTACCGCGATGGTGATCTTCATCCTCATCGGCTCGACGGTGTTCGGCCTGGTCTTCCGCGGCGTGGATGGCGACCTGTGGATCGAGCACATGCTGCTCGGGCTGCCGGGCGGCCAGGTGGGATTCCTGCTCGCCGTGAACATCTTCGTCTTCTTCCTCGCCTTCTTCCTCGATTATTTCGAGATCGCCTTCATCGTGATTCCGCTGCTCGCGCCGGTGGCGGCGAAGCTCGGTATCGACCTCATCTGGTTCGGCGTGCTGCTCGGCGCGAACATGCAGACGTCCTTCATGCACCCGCCATTCGGCTTTGCGCTCTTCTACCTCCGCGGCGTGGCGCCGAAGGAAGTGAAGAGCTCCGACATCTATTGGGGGGCGGTCCCTTGGGTGGTGCTGCAGCTCCTGCTCGTCCTCATCATCATCGTCTGGCCGGGCCTCGTGACGAGCTTCATCGATCGCGGCGGCGCGCCCGCCACCGAACCGCCGGCGCTCGAGCAGCCCGCCACGAAGGCACCGGAGGGAGCGGACGATCGCTCCCTGGAGATCGAGCGGCAGCTGAGGCAGATGAAGTAGCTACAATCCGTGCATGGCGGATGTCGATGCAATCAAGAAGGCGGCCGGGGAGCGGGCGAGGAAGCTCGGCTTGTCCTACGCCGGCGCGCTCACGCCGGCGGAGGCTCACGATCTGATGAAGGCCGGAGCCAGGCTCGTGGATGTGCGGACGAAGCCCGAGCTTCTCTACGTCGGCAAGGTGCCCGGCGCGCTCACCGTCGAGTGGCAAACCTATCCCGGGAGCAAGCCCAACCCCGAGTTCATCGGCGAGCTCGCCGCCTCCACGAGCAAGGAGGAGCCCGTCATGTTCCTGTGCCGCTCCGGCGCGCGCTCGCACGCAGCCGCCGAGGCCGCGATGCGCGCCGGCTGGAAGGAGACCTACAACGTGCTCGAGGGCTTCGAAGGCGACAAGGATGCCGAGCAGCATCGCAGCACGGTCAACGGCTGGCGCAAGGCCGGCCTGCCGTGGACGCAAAGCTAGGATTCCGGGACGAAGCTTCCGTTCCTGAAGGTTCCCACGCGTTCCGTGCCGTCGGGAAGGCGCTGGACGAGCTTTCCGGGGTACTGCGGCGAGATACCGTAGAGCGCTGCCGGCCAGGCCGGGCGGCTTCGCTGGATCCCGCCGCCCGGCGTCCCTCCCCTGGCATCGCGCCTCGAAAGCGCTTTTCGTTGTGCCATGCGACCCACTATAGGGCGCGGCGGTGCCGCTCAAGAGGGAGGAGTTCTCACTCCGACCAATTTACGGCGCCCATCCACGCCGTGACCAAAATCACGATCCCGAACGCAATGCGGTACCAGGCGAAGGGCTTGAAGTCGTGCGTCGCAACATAGCGGATCAGCCATCGCACGACGATGAACGCAGAGACGAAAGCCGAGATCATTCCGACGACAAAGAGCGGCGCGTCGCTCGCCGAGAAGAGCGAGCGGTGCTTGAGGAAATCATAGCCGCCGGCGGCGACGAGAGTCGGAACGGCGAGGAAGAACGAGAACTCCGTCGCCGCCTTCCTGGAGAGCCCGAAGAGCATGCCGCCGATGATGGTTGCGCCGGAGCGCGAGGTTCCCGGGATGAGGGCGAAGCACTGCGCGATGCCCACCTTCAGCGCGTCCATCCACGTCATCGCGGCGGTAGTTTCGATTCTCGTCCTGGGCGACTTCTTCTCCACGAGCAGGATGATGACGCCGCCGACCATGAACGCGAGCGCGACCGGCACGGCGTGGAAGAGGTAAGCCTTGATGAATTTCGAGAAGAGCAGCCCGATGACGGCAGCCGGAATGAACGCGACGAGGAGGTTCCGGTAAAGCTGGACGTCGACCTTGAAGAAGCGGGAACGGTACTCCCATACGATGGCCAGCATTGCGCCGGTCTGGATCACGATCTTGAACACGTCCCACCGATCGCCGGTGGCGCCGACGAGCTCGCCCGCGAGGATCAGGTGGCCCGTGCTGGAGACGGGCAGGAATTCAGTGAGACCCTCGACGATGCCGAGGATGAGTGCGCTGGCGAGATCGTTCATGAACGCGGCTTGGTGAGGAACGAGCCCACGTTTTGCCAGAAAAGCGGATGGCTGTCAGTCGTGTTGTGCCCGGCTTCTTCGATCTCGACCCACTCCTTCGGCCCAGCCCACGCGTCGTAGAGCTTCCTTGCGTGCGAGGGCGGGATCACCCGGTCGCGCTGGGCGGCGATGCAAAGGAGCGGCGCTCGT
>JAFAGU010000351.1 GCA_019237595.1 Betaproteobacteria bacterium
GCTGGCGATCAAGCGCGGGGCCAAGGGCTGCGCCGCCATCCCGGTTCGATGCAACGGCGGAGTCGTCGCGGTCCTGAAGCTCTTCACGGTGGAAACGGACGCCTTCGACGCGCAACAACTGGCGCTCCTCCGGGAAATGACGCAGGACATTTCCTTCGCGCTGGAAAGCTTCCAGCGCGACGCCGCCGCGGCTGCAGCGCGGGCAGCGCTCAAGGATAACCAGGAGAAGCTGCGCTCGGCGCTCACTGCGACCATCGAGGCGATCGCCGCGACCGTCGAAACGCGCGACCCGTATACGGCAGGGCACCAGCGGCGCGTGGCCGACCTTGCAGCGGCGATCGCGCTAGAGATGGGCTTGCCGGCCGAGCAGGTCGAGGGCATCCACTTCGGCGCTCTGATCCACGACCTCGGCAAGGTGCAGATTCCCGCGGAGCTGCTCGCCAAGCCCACCCGCCTCACGAAGCTCGAGTTCGAGCTCATCAAGACCCACCCACAGGCCGGCTACGAGATCGTGAAGGGCATCCAGTTTCCGTGGAAAGTCGCCGAGATGGTGCACCAGCACCACGAGCGGCTCGACGGCTCCGGATATCCGCAAGGACTCAAGGGCGACCAGATTGCCCTCGAAGCGCGCATCCTCGCGGTCGCGGACATCGTCGAAGCCATGGCATCGCACCGGCCCTACCGGCCGGGGCTCGGGGTGGATGTCGCCCTCGCGGAAATCCAGAAGCAGCGCGGGACGGGTCTTGATCCCTCCGCCGTCGATGCGTGCGTCGCTCTCTTCCGGAGCGGCCGCTTCACGCTGAAGCAGTGAAGCTATCCCGCAGCGAGCGTGTTCCCGCCGTAGCGTGACTCGCGGCGGTCGAAGGCGCCGCGGCGGCGGTCGACCGCGACGATCGCCGTTGTCTCCCGACGATCCGGTCGTCCATGACGGCGCTCGGCGGCAGCCGTCGGCGTCGCGAGCGGCGCGAGCGTCCGGGCAAGGGAGCGGAAGCCCACGTACGCGGCGAGGAGGGCGCCCAGGCCGTGGAGCCAGATGTTGTGACCGGCGAGCGGCAGGGCGGAATAGACGCCCGGGGTAAGGCCGGCGAGCGCGCAGAGTCCGAGGATGACCGCGGTCCAGCGCGCGTACGTTACGGCGCTGAGCGCGCCCGACCACGCGGCGAGTCCCCATACACCGATGGCGATGTGAAGCGCATCGAGCGAGCCGCTCACGGCAAAGAGCCCGATGAAGTGAGGAAGCGCGTCCCGCACGATCACGAGCGAGGGCAGCAGCGCAAGGGCACCGAGGCCGAGATAGAAGAGGCCGCAAGCGAGGGCGAACGCCGGTGCGGTCATGGCACTTCCACGCGCTCGCCGGGCGAGGAGGGGCCGGTGTAGTCGCGGCTGAGTCGCACGTCGCTGCCTTCAAGCACGACGACGCGGGCGCGGGGCTTCGCCTTCGCGGCTTTCACGGCGTGCTTGAGCGCATCCCATTTCTTGGGGAAGTACGCGATGGCGATTCGCTCCGGGCCGCGCTCGTTCACGCTCCAGACGCCGTCGGGCGTCCGGGTGATGGAAAGGACCGGGGTGGGCTCGGCCATCGGTCAGCTGCCGCCGGAAGGCGCCTGCGCGTGCACGACGTCGGGCTTCTCGACCGGCGGGCGGCGGATTTCCTGCTCGAGGCTCGGCCGCTCGTCCCTGCGGAAGGGCGGGAGCTCGACCGGCTCGCCGAGCTCCGCGGAGCGGTAGAGGGCGCGGATCACGCGCACGTCGGCGAGGCCTTCCTCGGCCGAGGGTTCCGGCGCGCGGTTCTGCAGCACGCAGTCGGAGAAGTAGAGGAGCTCGGGCGCGAACTGGTCGCGCTTCGCGAAGCGCCGCTCGCGCGTCTCGCCGTCGATCGTGAGCCGGTGTCGCAGCGTCCCGGCGTATTCGAACCCGGGCTCGACCACGAGGTCGCCTTTCTCGCCGATGAGGCGGTAGTGCGAGACCTTTGCCGAGCCGAAGCTGCACACGAAGCTCGCCAGCCGCTCTCCCGGGAACCGGAGCAGGCACGCGGCGGACTCCTCCACGTCGCCCACCGCACCAGCCACCATGCAGCGCGCCTCTACCGGCTCGTCCCGGAAGAGGGCACGCGCGGCGTTGATGCAGTACACGCCGATGTCGTAGAGCGTTCCGCCGCCGAGCGCCTGCTGCGTGCGGACGTTCCCCGGCGCGACGTGCATGGTGAACGCGGCGCTGAACTGGCGGGGCTCGCCAATGCGGCCGGAAGAGGAGATCGCCGCAGCCTCGAGGTTCGCGCGCTCGAAGTGCAGCCGGTAGGCGACCATCAGCTTGACCGCGCCGCGCCCGGCGCCCTCGCGCGCGGCCGCTGCCATGCGCTCGCACTCTTCCTCCGTGACCGCCATCGGCTTTTCGCAGAGGACATGCACGCCGGCCCGCGCGGCGCGCACCGCGTACTCGCAGTGCAGGCTGTTCGGAAGCGCGAGGTAGACGGCGTCGATGTCGCCGCTCGCCAGCAGCTCGTCGTACCGGTCGTAGCCGCACGTCTTCGGGACGGAATACATCCGTGAGAGCACGGAGAGCTTCTCCGGGTTTCCCGAGACGAGCGCGGCGAGCCGGGAATTGCGCCGCGCATTGGCGAACGCCGGAAGGACGGCCACCTGCGCGATGTGGCCGAGCCCGACGACGGCGTAGCGGACGTGTTTCTTCACCAACTACTCCGGGGAGGAGACCTTCTTCAGCACGCCGCCCGACTGCGCCTCGCGCAGCGAAAGGGCGATGTCGCCGAGCGACACGATGCCGATCGGCGCTTCGTTCCCGTCGGTGACGACGAGCCGCCGCACCTGCTTTTCCTCCATGAGCTCGCAGGCCGCTTCGACGTCGCTGTCGGCGGGACAGGAGAGGACCTCTTTCGTCATCACGTCCTGGACCTGCGTCTGCTGCGGGTCGAGCCCGCGCGCCACCGCGCGCACGGTGATGTCGCGATCGGTGATGATGCCGACGAGCTTGCGGTCGCCCGCGCACACCGGCAGCGAGCCGACGTCGGCGGAAGCCATCTTCTTCGCCGCCTCGGCGAGCGAAGTGCCGGGCGCGACGGTCTGGATGGCGCCGGTCATGATGTGGCTAAGCTGCATGGCGCCTGCGCGGGGCCTTGTGCGCGCGCTTGGGCTTCGCGCGTTCGCGGGCCTCGCCTTTCTTCTCGACGCTCTTGCGCAGGAGCGCCATGAGGTCGATCACCTCCGCGCCGCGGACCTCGCGGCCTTCCTTCTCGGGCTCGGTGATTTCCTCGGTCTCGCCGGCCTTCACCTTCTCCTCGATCCGCTTGAGGAGGTCTTCGCGGTAGGTGTCCTTGTACTGCTCGGGCTTCCAGTCGTCTTCCATATCCTCGATGAGGCGCAGGGCGAGGTCGAGCTCCTTCGCCGTCGGCTTGTGCGTCTTCAAGGCCGACAGGTCGAGGTCCTTCGCCTCCCGTAATTCGCCGGCGTAGCGGATCGTGTTCATCATCAGCGCCTCGCCCTCCGGGAACACGGCGGCGAGGTACTGCCGGGTCCGGATCACCACCGTGGCGATGCCGACCTTGTCCGCCTTGGCGAGCGCGTCGCGCAGGAGCGCATAGGCCTTCTCGCCGCGCTTCGAAGGCCCGAGGTAGTAGGGCGTCTCGTAGAACTTGGGCGCGATCGCATCGCGATCGACGAAGGCCTGGATGTCGACGGTCTTGGAGGCCTCCACGTTGGCGCGGCGGAAGTCCTCGTCCGAGAGCACGACGTACTTGCCGTCGCGGTACTCATAGCCCTTCACGATCTCGTTCCACGGCACTTCCTTGCCGCTAGCCTTGTTGTAGCGCTTGTAGCCCACGGGCGCGAAGTCGCGCTTGTCGAGCATGGTGAGGTCGAGCTCGGTCGAGCGCTTCTCCGCCGAGAAGAGCTCGACCGGCACGTTCACGAGCCCGAAGCTGATCGCGCCTTTCCACAGTCCGCGCGGCACCGGCCCTCCTGCTAGTGGCCCATGCCTTCCAGGAGCGTCGCGAGGTCGTCCGCGTGCTCCTCTTCCTTCGCGAGGATGTCCTCCATCAGGCGCCGGGTGGTGATGTCCTTGGTGCCCAGGTACTCGATCATCTCCCGGTAGCTGTCGATGGCGATGCGCTCGGCGACGAGGTCCTCGCGGATCATCTCCTCGAGCGAGCCGCCTTCCACGTATTCCGCGTGGCTGCGCGTCGCGAGCCCCTCGGGCGAGAAGTCGGGCGCGCCGCCGAGCTGGGTGATGCGCTCGGCGATCCGGTCGGCGTGCGCCTGCTCCTCGGCCGCGTGCTCCTGGAACTCCGCCGCGACCGCCTCGGCGTGGATGCCCTTCGCCATGAAGTGGTGGCGCTTGTAGCGGAGCGTGCAGATGATCTCGGTCGCGAGCGCCTCGTTGAGAAGCTTGACCACCGTGTCGCGGTCGGCGTGGTACCCGGGAGTCACCGCGCCCTGCGCGATGTGCTCCCGGGCCCGCCGGCGAAGCGTCTGGATGTCGGAGAGGAATTCGGCCATCTCAGGGCTTCTGGCGGCTGCTCGTCGCGGGGGCGCCGCGAGCCATGCGGCTCGAGCCTTCGCTCGCGTTCTTCTCGCCCTTCAGGTCGGCCTTGGCGCGGTCGTACTGCGCCTTCGCCTCCTTCTGGCACGCGCTCTTCTCCTTGCCCTTCATGTCGTCGCACTTCTCCTTCGCCACCTCGTAGTCGGCCTTGGCCTTTTCCTCGGCGACCTTGCGGTGGTTGCGGTCGGTGGGATGCTCCTTCGCGTCGAGCTCGGCGTTGGCGACCTTCTCCTTGCCCTTCGCTTCCTTCATGCAGACGTCCTTGGCATTGCCCTGCATGGCGTCGCACCTCGCCTTGTCGGCCTTATAGGCGGCCTCGATGCGCTCCTTCTCGGACTTGCGCATGTCGCGCTCGGACGCGGCGGGGCGGGTCGAGTCGGCGCGCGTGCCGCTGGCCGGCGCGCTGCCGGGGTTGGTTTGCGCGCAGGCTGCGCCGGCGAAGGCGAGCGCGATCGCGCCTGCGAGGATGTGTACTTTCATGTCTCTCTCCTTTTCCTTGGGTTCTCCAGGTCAGGGCCGACGCAGCAGGCCGGCGACCAGCGAGACGAGGAACAGCACGACGAAGACGACGAAGAGGATCTTGGCGATCTCCGCGGCGCCTGCGGCGATCCCGGTGAAGCCGAAGATCGCGGCGATGATGGCAACGATGAAGAATGCGAGGGCCCAGCTAAGCATGGCGAGACTCCTTGAATGAGTGTTGAAGCACCGCCATCGGAGCAAAGCGCGTGCCGCTCGTTCCGCGCGTGCGCCGGTCGGACCTCTCCTGGTCCGGAGGGCATGCTGTAACGCTTGCCCTGTCGGAGTAAGAACTACTCCGGTTCGGGGACGCCGCGTAGAGATTCCGCTACAGTCGACCGCGGCACGGCCCGTGCAGGAGCGAGCCGCATGCAGCGCGAAGCGGTTCCGCAGAGGGCCGGAACTCCGGAAGAGCTCGACATTCCCGCCATGGCCTGGACGGCGCGGCCGGACATGTCGTGCGACTACGTGAGCCGTGCGTGGCTTCGCTTCACCGGCTGCCCCGAGGCGCTCGCGCTCGGCGACGGCTGGTCGCGCGCGGTTCATCCCGAGGATCTCGCGCGCTGGCTCGACACCTCGGTGCGCGCCTTCGATGCGCACGAGCCCTTCGAGCTGGAATACCGCCTGCGGCGCCGCGACGGCGAATACCGGTGGGTGCTCGACCGCGGCG
>JAFAGU010000013.1 GCA_019237595.1 Betaproteobacteria bacterium
ATGGAGCACGCGGTCGCGTTCGCCGAGACCGGCCACCTGGCGCTCGGCACGCTGCACGCCAACAACTCCAACCAGGCGATGGACCGGATCATCAACTTCTTCCCCGAGGCGCGCCGCCACCAGCTGCTGATGGACCTGTCGCTAAACCTCAAGGCGGTCATCTCCCAGCGCCTCATCCCGCTGAAGGAAGGCAAGGGCCGCGCCGCGGCGGTCGAGATCCTGCTCAACTCGCCGCTGATCTCCGATCTCATCTTCAAGGGCGAGATCCACGGCATCAAGGAGATCATGAAGAAGTCGAAGGAGCTCGGCATGCAGACCTTCGACCAGGCGCTCTTCGACCTCTACGAGGCCGGGCGCATCAGCTACGAGGACGCGCTTCGCTTCGCCGACTCGACGAACGAGGTCCGGCTGAACATCAAGCTGAACAGCAAGGAAGCGAAGGGCGCCGACCTCACCAAGGGCATCGAGCACCTCGACATCGTCTAGGCTAGACGCGCGGCGCCCGCTTCGCCTTCGGGTCGCCCGGGATCAGGAATTCGACGCTGCAGCCGCCGATCCGGGCCTCCACCGGCCCGGCGACCTCCCGGGGCTTGCCGTCCTCCTCAGGGTAAAGCTCGTCATCGATGTGCAGCGGGAAGCCGGCCCACTCGAGCTGCAGCCGGCGGCCGCGCAGCGAAGGTAGAAAGCCCACGTCCTCGCGGTCTTCCTTCCAGTTCTCGAGGTACTGGACCAGCCGGCTGCGCTCGGCCTTCGTGACGGCCACGACCGAAAAGTGGCCGTCGCCCACGCGAATATCGGGCGCGAGGTGCAGGTTCGGGCCGACGTAGGGGAGGCTGACAGCCTCGAGCATCAGGTATTCGCCGGAGATGTCCCGCCCGTCGAGGAGCGCTGAGCCCTCGATCGGCTGCGCGCGCCTCGCAAGCTCCTGGACGCGGCTCAAGCCCTGCTCCACCGGTTTCTTTCTCTTCTTGAGGTCGGGGCTGGAAGGACTCGCTAGCAAGCCAGCGAAGATTCCCAAGCCCAGCCCCTCGACGAAGTAGCGCTCGCCCCAGGGACCCTGCGCGACGCCGACGTCGAGCTTCACCACCCGCGCGCTCTTCCAGCCGCTCACGAGGCGCTTGAACGGCTGCTCGATCTGCCCGAGCGTGCGCGCGATGTTGTTCGCCGTGCCGCAGGGCAGGAGCGCCATGGGAAGGCTCCGGCCGGCGAGGCGCCGCGCCACCTTCCCGACGGTCCCATCCCCGCCGGCCACCGCCACGAGGTCGGTCGGCTCGAGGAGCGCCTCCTTCCAGCCGCGCTCCTTCCTCGACTGGTAGAGCACCTTGTGGCCGGCATCGCGCAGCAGCCGCTCGAGCTCGCGGCGGCTCCATTTGCCGCGTCCGGCCTTCGGATTGTGAATGAGTGTGACGCGCACAGGAATTGCTGGAAGTCCGGCCGGGCCTACGCAAGAAGGATACCCATGCGCATCCTCATCACGAACGACGACGGCGTCTATAGTCCGGGCATAGCCGCTTTGGCTCATGTGGCCTCGCGCTTCGGCGAGACGCGGATCGTCGCCCCCGACGTCGAGATGTCCTCCGCCTCGAGCTCGATCAGCGCCTCGCGCCCTCTGACCTACAAGCGGACGCGCCTGCCCTTCGAGGTACCGGGCGTCGAGGCGTACCGCGTGAACGGCACCCCCGGCGACTGCGTCGGCGTGGGGACCTGCGTCTGGAAGAACGTGGATCTCGTCCTCTCGGGCATCAACCTCGGCACGAACCTCGGCAATGCGATCTGGCACTCCGGAACGCTCGCCGGCGCCAAGCAGGCGGCGCTCCTGGGCCTGCGCGGAATTGCCTTCAGCGCACCTGCCACGGATACCGAGGAGCCGAATTTCGAAACGCTGAAGATTTCGGTCGCCGCGGTGCTCGAGATGCTGCTGCCCCTTACGGAGTTGCGCCTCGTCAACGTGAACCTTCCTGCCTCGGCGCCGCGAGGCATCGTCTGGACCCGGCAATCCGTTCGCCAGTACGACGGCAAGGTCGTCCCCGGCCGCGATCCGATGGGCCGTACGCACTACTGGTACACGGTCGTGCCGATCCAGGCGACCGACGAGGGGTCGGACCGCTGGGCGCTCGAGCAGGGCTACGCTTCCATTACGCCTCTTCGCGTCGACCTGACCGACGACGCGGCGCTCGAGCACGCCAAGGAGCGAGCGGAGCCGCGGAAAGTCAGATTGGCTTGATCCGCGTCGGCATCTCGGGTTGGCGCTACGAGCCCTGGCGGGGCGTCTGGTACCCCGAGGGCCTTCCCCAGCGGCGCGAGCTCGAGTTCTGCGGCTGGCATTTCCCGACCGTGGAGATCAACGGGTCGTTCTACTCTCTGCAGCGGCCCGAGTATTACCGCGAATGGCGAGAGGAGACACCGCCCGGCTTCCTTTTCGCCGTCAAGGGCTCGCGCTACATCACGCACATGCTGCGGCTCACGAGCTTCGAGCGCCCGCTCGCCAACTTCTTCGCCTCGGGAATCCTCGAGCTGCGCGACAAGCTCGGACCGTTCCTGTGGCAGTTCCCGCCGATGTTCGCCTACCGGCCCGAGCGACTGGAGCCGTTTTTCGCCGCCTTGCCCCGCACCACGGCCCAGGCGCTCTCGCTCGCCCGGCGGCGCGACTCTCGCATGAAGGGCCGGGCTTCGCTGCGCATCGATGCGAACCGGCCGCTTCGGCACGCGGTCGAGATCCGGCATCCGAGCTTCCGCACGAAGGAGTTCGTGGACTTGCTGCGAAGATACGCCATAGGCCTCGTCGTAGCCGACACGGCCGGCAAGTGGCCGAAGATGTTCCACGTCACCACGGACTTCGTCTACGTACGGCTGCACGGCGACATCCGCATCTACACGAGCGGTTACTCCGAGCGCGCGATCGCGTCCTGGGCGCGCCGCATCCGCGGCTGGGATCGCGACGGGCGCGACGTGTACGTCTACTTCGACAACGACGTGAAGGTGCGCGCCCCCTTCGATGCCCTCGGCCTCATGAAGCGGCTCGGCCTCGACTGGGAGGCGGGACGACGCTCGTGCGACCCGCGGTTCGCGCTGCGCCGGGCCGGTACGCGCGTGCCACGGCTGCGCTATGCGTACGGCCCGCGCGTCACCGGCGGCAATGCGGCGTGGGAGGCGCTGGGGCGGCGGTAGACTGGGATCCGGTGAAGAAGCACGTCGTCATTGCGGGAGGCGGCCCGGCCGGGATGATGCTCGGCCTGCTGCTCGCGCGCGCCGGCTCGCATGCCACCGTCCTCGAGAAGCACGCCGACTTCCTGCGCGACTTCCGCGGCGACACGATCCACCCATCGACGCTCGAGCTCTTGCACGAGCTCGGGCTCGCGGAGGAATTCCTGCGCCTGCCGCACCAGGAAGTGCGCGAGCTCAACGCCCAATTCGGCGACGAGCGCCTCAAGGTCGCCGAGTTCTCCGGCCTGCGCGCGCGCTATCCGTTCATCGCCATGATCCCGCAGTGGGACTTCCTCGACTTCCTCGCGCGGCACGCGGCCGGCTATCCGTCGTTTCGCCTTGAGATGCAGTGCGCCGCCCAAGACCTGCTTTACCGGGATGGAAGGGTGGGCGGCGTAAAAACGACGAAAGGCGACATCGAGGCCGACCTCGTGATCGGCGCCGACGGCCGGCATTCCACCGTGCGGGAGAAGGCGGGCCTCGAGTTGGTGGACCTGGGCGCTCCGATCGATGCGCTCTGGTTCCGGGTGTCGCGCGACGCGGGCGACCCGCCCGAGACGATGGCGCGATTCGACCGGGGCAGCATCCTGGTGATGCTGAATCGCGGCGACTACTGGCAGTGCGCCTTCGTCATCGCCAAGGGGACGCTGGAGCCGCTGAAGGAACGAGGGCTCGAAGCTTTCCGCGCCACGCTCGGCAGCTTGATGCCGTTTGCAAAGGCGCGCATGAGCGCCCTGCGCTCCTGGGACGACGTGAAGCTCCTTACCGTGCAGGTGAACCGCCTGCGCCGGTGGTACCGCGAGGGGCTCCTCTGCATCGGCGATGCCGCCCACGCCATGTCGCCGGTCGGGGGCGTGGGCATCAACCTCGCCATCCAGGATGCCGTTGCCGCGGCAAACGTCCTCTGGCGTCAGGACTTTTCCCTGGGGAGGCTTTCCGAGGTGCAAGCGCGGCGCGAATTTCCGACGCTCGCCACCCAGCGCTTCCAGGTCCTCGTGCAGGACCGGATCCTCAAGCGCGTGCTTGGCGAAGGCGATGCGATTCGGCCGCCGCTCGCCGTCCGTTTGCTCACGCGCTACGCCTTCCTGCGCCGGATCCCGGCTCGCGTGGTCGGGATCGGCGTGCGTCCCGAGCACGTCCGGTCACCGGTTCGAGCCTGAGACGATCCTGAACTCGTAGAGACGGCACTCCAGCGCGCCGTTCCACAGCGGCGTTCGACGCGAAGGCTGCAGGCGAATGAGCTTCGGCAGGCGCATGTCGGCGGTGAAGATGAAGCAGCGCCAGCCCGCATAGTGCTTCTTCAGGTGATTTCCCAGCAGCGGATAGAAGCGAGCGAGCTCGTCCGCGTTTCCCATGCGCTCGCCGTAGGGCGGGTTCATCAGCATGACTCCTGCCGGGCCCGGCGGCACGCGCTGCAGCACGTCAGCCTGCTCGATCTTCACCCAGCGCTCTACGCCCGCGCCCGCGAGGGTACGGCGGGTACTCTTCAGGGCCTCGGGATCGCTGTCGCTGCCGTAGAGGCTCGGCGTCTGCTCATCGGGCGCTTTCTCCGAGGAGACCTTTGCCCAAAGGGCGGCGTCGAAGGACTTCAGCTTTTGAAAGCCGAATGCCCTCTTCGCGCCCGGGGGACGTCCACGCGCCATGGCCGCGGCCTCGGCGAGGAACGTCCCCGACCCGCACATCGGGTCGAGGAGCGGCTCGCTGGGCTGCCATCCCGTCAGCATGACGATCCCGGCGGCGAGGTTCTCGCGCAGGGGCGCTTCGCCCGGTTCGGAGCGCCAGCCGCGCTTGAAGAGCGGCTCGCCCGAAGTGTCGAGGTAGAGCGTGCCCTTCGCTTCCTCCAGGAAGACGTGGATGCGCACGTCGGGCGCCGCGCGCTCCACGTCGGGCCGCTTTCCGAGCGCGTCGCGGAACCGGTCGCAGACCGCGTCCTTCACCTTCAGCGTCGCGAATTCCAGGCTCTTGAGCGGGCTCTTCTGCGCGGTGACATTGACGCGGATTTTCTTCTCGACGGAAAACCGCCCCGGCCAATCGAGGCCGCGCACCGCACCATAGAGGTCGTTCTCGTTCGAGTAACCGAACTCGCCCAGCTTCCACAGGATGCGCGAGGCGACCCTCGAGCGCAGGTTCGCCCGGTAGCATTCTTCCCACGAGGCCGTGAACGCCACGCCCCCGGCGACGCTTTCCGCCGTGCGGGCGCCGAGCGAGAGCAGCTCCTGCTGGAGAAGCGCTTCCAGGCCGCGCGGCGCGGTGGCGAAGAACGCTTCAGAACGGCTTGACGACAACCAGCACCACCACGCCGAAGAGCAGCACGACCGGGATTTCGTTGAACCAGCGATACCAAACGTGGCTGCGGCGGTTGCGCCCGGCCGCGAAGTCGCGAAGGAGCTTCGCGCAGAAAAGATGGTAGAGGACGAGCAGGAGCACGAGCGCGAGCTTCGCGTAGAGCCAGCCGCCGGCTCCCTGGAACCAGCCCAGCCACAGCCAAAGCCCGAAGGCGAGCGTGAGCACGCCGCCCGGCGTCGCGATTCCCCAGAAGAGCTTGCGCTCCATGACCTTGAAGCGCTCGATGGACACGGCGTCCTCGGCCATCGCGTGGTACACGAAGAGGCGCGGCAGGTAGAAGAGTCCCGCCATCCACGTGACCATGAAGACGATGTGCAGGACCTTGACCCAGGGCATCAGGCGGAAAAGCGCTTGCGCGCGAGCCTCACGACGATGAAGAAAGCCGCCGCAGCATAGCCGATCAGCACCGCGACGTGCACGAGCGCCGCGTCGGGCCACCGGCCGGCGACGAGCGGCCGCACGAGCTCCACGCCGTGGTAGAGCGGCAACGCCTGCGCCACCGCGCGAACCGCCGCCGGAAGCTGCTCGGCCGGGAAGAACACCCCGGAGATCATCATCATCGGCGTCATGACGAGCGTCATGTAGAAGCTGAAGAAATCCCAGTTCCTTGCCGAGACGGTCATGATGAGGCCGAGCGCGGAAAACGCGAGCCCGACGAGGAACGCCGCGGGAAGCGCGAGGAGGACGATCGGCGAGCGCGCGAGGCCGAAGACGACGATCACGGCGAGGATGGTCGAGCCCGTGAGCCAGGCCTTGCTCGCCGCCCAGGTCCATTCGCCCGCTACCACGTCGTCGATGAGGAGCGGCGCATAGAGGATGCCCTCCCAGGTCTTCTGCCCCTGCATGCGGGAGAACGCGGAGAACATCGACTCGAAGGAAGCGGTGAACATGGTCGCCGAGCAGAGCGATCCCGCGGCAAAGAACGAGAGGTAGGACATGCCTTCGACCGAGGGAAGGAGCGCACCGAGCCCGTAGCCCAGGCCGAAGAGCATGATGAGCGGATCCGCGAGGTTCGAAAGAAGCGAAGCGACGATGAGCTTCCTCCAGACGAGGAAGTTGCGCCGCCACACGGAAATCCAGCGCAGGCTCACCAGTCAGTCCCTCAGGTCCCGTCCGGTGAGCTTGAGGAACACATCCTCGAGCCCCGCAGGGCGATGCAGGCACGAGAGACCCGGCCTCGCAGAGGCGCTTCGCACGATCGGCGCCTCGTCGTCCGCATAGCAGAACACGGTGTCGCCGACCCGTTCGAT
>JAFAGU010000326.1 GCA_019237595.1 Betaproteobacteria bacterium
TCGCCGTCGCCGCGCTCGACCCCGACGAGGACGAGGAGGCCGACGCCAACCGCGCCGATCGTCTCGCCCTCGACGACGACGCGCGCCTCGCTCACGCGCTGCAGGAGTGCGATCATTTGCCGATGATGCGCATTCTGCAATGGAACATCCAGTGGTGCCGCGGCATCGACGGCAAGGTGGATCCGGAGCGCATCGCCCGGGTGGCGCGCGAGCTCGCCGATCCGGACGTGATCTGCTTCCAGGAAGTGGCGAGCAACTTCCCGGCCCTCGCGGGCTCGTCGGGCGAGGACCAGGGCCATCTTCTTGCGCACGCTTTTCCCGGCTACGCCGCGCATGTGGTCTCCGGTGTGGACGTCCCGGCCGAGGGCCTGAAGCGCCGCCGCTTCGGCAACATGCTGCTCTCTCGCCTTCCAGTCCGGCAGGTCTTCCGCCACTCGTTGCCCTGGCCGGCCGAGGCCCGTACTCCCGGTATGCCGCGCGCCGCGCTCGAGGCGGTGATCGAAACGCCCTTGGGCACGGTGCGCGTCGCCACGACGCACCTCGAGTACTACTCGGCCTCCGCGCGAGCCGCGCAGGTCGAGCGGCTGCGCGAGCTGCACGCGGAAGCCTCTCGACATGCGCGTGTGGAGGCCTCCGACGAATACGACTCCGGACCGTTCCAGCCGTTTCCGCGCCCGGCGCCGGCGATCGTCTGCGGCGACTTCAACCTGCCGCCGCAGGACGCCATGCATCGCCGGATGCAGGAGCCCTTTGAGGACGGAACGACGGAAAGGCTGCTCGACGCCTGGCAACACGCGCATCCCGGCAAGCCGCACCCGCCGACGTTCTGCCTGCACGGGAAAGAGCACGGCGAAGCGCCCTACTGCTGCGACTACGTGTTCGTGAGCGCCGCTCTGGCGGGGCGAATCGCCTCGGTGCGCATCGACCTCGATACGCAGGCCTCCGATCACCAGCCGGTGATCGTGGAGTTCCGCTAGCCGACCGCCGAGCCGCCTAGGCGATGATGTCGGGAATGAGGCGGGCGCGCAGCTTCCGGATCTGATCCTTCAGCACGAGCTTCCGCTTCTTGAGCCGGCGCAGCTGCAGCTGATCCAGGGACGGGTCGCCGGCGAGCCGCATGATGACGTCGTCGAGATCCTGGTGCTCGACCTCGAGCTCGTGCAGCCGCAGCGCGATGCGCTCTTTCTCTTCCTCGGAAAGGGGAAATTCCGTCACTGCGCGCCCGGCTCCTGACAGAATTTTGCGGCGCCGCATCCTCACGTGACAAACTTCATCGCCCGGGGATGCCCGCTCGCGCATCCTATCCTTATACTTCCCGAGCGAAAAGCCCCTCCAGCCTAGCGAATGCGTCGCAACGACCACGACGTCACGGATTCCGTCCGCACCACCGATCCCGACCAGGTCGGCGCGGAGGTCCTGCGCTTGCATCGCCTGCTCTATCGAGCGCCCTCGCCGATCCTCGAGCGCGCCTTCCGAGACATCGGCGCCTTGTACCGCGGCGAGCATCCGGACTACTACCCGTGCGACACGGCCTATCACGACATCCAGCACATCCTCGATGTGACGCTCGCGATGGCGCGCCTGCTCGACGGCTACGAGCGCGGCCGGCAGGAAGGCGAGCCGCGCCTCGAGCCCGACCTCTTCGCCCTCGGCGTGCTCGCCGCTTTATTCCATGACTTCGGCTATTTGCGCCGCCGGCACGACCGCCGGCATCGCTATGGCGCCGAATACACGCTCACGCACGTGTCGCGCGGTGCGGCGTTCCTGCGCGCTTACTTGCGCAAGGCCGGGCTGGGGCACCTCGCGGGCGTCGCCTCTACGCTCGTGCACTTCACGGGCTACGAGCGGCCCACCGAGACCATCCGGGTCTCCGACACGCTCCTTCGCCGCGTCGGCCACATGCTCGGCACGGCGGACATCATCGCGCAGATGTCCGATCGCTGTTACCTCGAAAAGTGCCGCGACCGCCTCTTCCCCGAGTTCGTGCTCGGCTCGCTCGCCGGACGCAAGCTCGTGCGCAGGCGCCAGCTTCCGTTCTTCGCCTCGGGCGACGAGCTCGTGGTGAAGACGCCGGGCTTCTACGCGAACGCGTCGAAGCGGCTGGACTTCCAGCTCGCGCGCGCCTACGAGTATGCGGCGCGCCACTTCGGCGGCGAGAACCTCTACCTGGAAGCGATGCAGAAGAACATCCGGCACGCGGAGCGGGTCGCGCGCGAGACGGAGCCCGCCCGGAAGCTTCGGCGCCAGCCGCCGAGGACGCTCAAGCCGGACGTCGAGCCCTATCCCGCGGACCTCGTCCCGATCGCGCGCGGCTGATCGGCGCTGCCGCGGGGCGCTACTTCTTCTTCCCGGACAGGACGTCGAGCAGGTCCCACATCGTCTGGTCGGCCCAGTGCTCCGGGTCTTCCTCGATCTTGCGGTCGCCCGCGGCACGCACCGCTTCGCTCACGCCCTGGCGCTGGCAGAAGCCGTGCCAGAACTCCTTGATCTCCTGCGCTGACATCGGAATCATGCCGAGAGCCTATCGCCGGGCGTGCGTAAAGACAATCCTTGCAGGCGCTCGCGCAGCGCTTCGACGCGCTTGCGGTTGACGCCGAAGTCCCTGCGCCCCAGGCGCGAGGCCGAGCGCACGTGGAAGCGCTGCCCCGGGCCGTCGAAGAGAAGCTCGAGATCGTCCACGTAGCCGAGCAGCTTGCTTCGGAACTCCGCGTAGAGATAGCCCGGGGACTCCGAGACGATCGTGCTCCGCTCCATGGATGCGATCGCCCGGCGCGCCGCGGCCATCGCCTCGCCGTCGGTCCCCGCGAACGCAATGGGCGCGACATAGTGCTCGGCGTCCGCGGGATCCGCCTGCGAGGAAACGCAATTCGGCGTGCGCTTGGGCGGCGCGAGGCGCCCGTCCTTAGCGCCGAGGTTTGCAGGGCGGCGGCCGGCGAGGAGCGACATGCGCCGGATGCTACCATCGTCGGTCTTCACGACCGGAGGAACGCCATGCTGCAGATTTCCGCGCAACAGCTCGCCGAGCTCCTCACGGGGATCGCGCGCGCGCAGGCGGCGGTGGTGCAGGGCCTCGAGAGCGAGCTCGCCGGCGTGAAGAGCGGGCGCGTCGTCCCGGCCGTGCAGAACGTGGCGCACCTGCGCGATCACCCGCTCCCGACGCTCGTCGACCTGCCGGTGCGGCTTCTCCTCGCGTCGATGGGCCGCGTCGGTCCCGATCCCGCGGCGGTGGCAAAAGACCTCGAGCGGCTTTTTTCCGGCGCGCCGGCAAGCACTGCGGGCACGAGCGCACCGGCCGCTGCGGCGGCGGGCGGCGATACGCTGGACTTCAGCAAGCCGGGCTAGAAGTCCTTGGGCGGCGGCGGAAAGGAAGCTTTCCGCTTTTCCTTGAGCGCGGCGATGCCTTCGGCCGCTTCCGGGCCGGTGAAGCCCATCATCTCGAGCGCGAGCGAGGCATCGAACGCCGGGCCCGCGAGCCGCAGCCAGTTATTGAGCGAGTACTTCGTCCAGCGAAGCGCCGTCTGCGGCGCCGCGGCGAGCTTGCGCGCCACCGAGAGCGCCTTTTCCCGAAGCTCGCCCTCGTCGCAGGCGAGCGCCACGAGCCCGAGCTTCTCCGCTTCTTCGCCCGAAAGCTCGTCGCTCGTGAGGAGGTAGTACTTCGCCTTCGCCATGCCGCAGAGGAGCGGCCAGATGATCGCCGCATGGTCGCCCGCGGCGACGCCCAGGCGCGTGTGGCCGTCGATGAGGCGCGCGTTCTTCGCCGCGATGGGCACGTCCGCCATCAGCGCGGCGGCGAGACCCGCTCCCACGGCGGGGCCGTGGATCGCCGAGACGATGATCTTCGAGCAGTTGAGCATGTTGTAGACGAGGTCGCGCGCCTCGCGCCACACGCGGGCGCGCACGGCGAAGTCGCCCGCCATCTGCTCGACCATTCCCAGGTCGCCGCCGGCCGAAAATCCCTTGCCCGCGCCGCGAAGGATCGCGACGCGCACGTCGGGATCGCGATCAATGTCAATCCAGATGCGCGCCATCTCGGCATGGGCGCGCGCCGTGGCGGTCGCGAGCTTGCCCTCCTCGCCCATGACGATCTCGAGGATGCCCGGCTCGATGATCCGGGCCTTCAGGTCCTGGTAGGAGGGGTAATCCATCGGCTCATTCTACAATCGCGTCTTCCATGAGCGTGACCTACGCCGACGTCGCCGCAGCGCACGAGCGCATCAAGGGGCATGCGGTGCACACCCCGGTTCTCTCCTCGTCCGCGGTGAACGAGCGCGTCGGCGCCCAGGTGTTCTTCAAGTGCGAGAACCTGCAGAACATGGGCGCGTTCAAGTTCCGCGGCGCGTTCAACGCGCTCTCGCAGCTCTCTCCCGAGGAAAAGCGCCGCGGCGTGCTCGCGTATTCGTCGGGCAACCACGCGCAGGCGGTGGCGCTCGCCGGCAAGCTCCTGGGCATCCGCACGACGATCGTCATGCCCGCCGACGCGCCCAAGGTGAAGCTCGAGGGGACGCGCAGCCACGGGGCGGAAGTGATCCTTTATTCGAAGGATGAAAGCCGCGAGGAAGTGGCGGCGCGGATTTCCCGCGAGCGACAACTCGCCGTCATCCCGCCCTTCAACCATCCGCACGTCATCGCGGGACAGGGCACGGCGGCGAAGGAGCTGATCGAGGAAACGGGGCCGCTCGACGCGCTCTTCGTGCCGGTCGGGGGCGGCGGCCTCATTTCAGGCTGCGCGCTCGCGGCGCGCGCGCTCGCGTCCGATTGCAAAGTGATCGGCGTCGAGCCGGAGGCAGGGGACGATGTGACGCGCTCTTTCCGGTCCGGGCAGATCGTCTCCATCCCGGTGCCGCAGACCATCGCCGACGGCGCGCGCACGCAGGCGCCGGGCGATCTCACTTTCCCGCTCGTGCTGGCGAACGTCGACGAGATGCTGACCGTCAGCGACGACGCGCTCTTGCGCGCGATGTTCTACCTTTGGGAGAAGCTGAGGACGATCGTCGAGCCGACGGGCGCGCTCGGCGCTTGCGCGCTCCTCGAGGGGAAGCTTTCGCTTCCGGGGAAGCGGGTGGGCGTGATCCTCTCGGGGGGGAACGTCGACCTGGCATGGGCAGCGGCAGCCCTGCGAGCGCGCTCTTGAAGACCTTGAGCAGCCCGAGCAGCGCTGCGGGCTGCGTCGGGTAGAGCGCCTCCGTCCGCGAGAGCAGCTCGGAGGGGTTTTCCGGGTTGTAGAGCTCGACCAGGTATTTGCCGCTGGTCGGATCCATTACGAACTCGACGCGAAATTGCGCCATGCAAGCCTCCTCGTCGGGCGTAATATCCGCCGCTTTTCCCGGCTAATCTACCTTCATGAGCCTCCCAGCGAAGATGCGCGTCATCGAGATCAGCCAGCCCGGCGGCGCCGAAGTCCTGAAGTCCGCCGAGCGCCCCCGCCCCGAGCCGAAGGAAGGCCAGATCCTCATCAAGGTCGCCGCCGCCGGGGTCAACCGGCCGGACGTCCTGCAGCGCATGGGCAACTATCCCGTCCCGCCGGACGCGTCGGACCTGCCAGGACTCGAAGTGGCAGGGGAGGTCGTGGCCGCCGGCCGGGGAGCGAATGCATTTCCAATTGGAAGCAAGGTGTGCGCGCTCGTGCACGGCGGGGGCTATGCCGAATACTGCGTCGCGCCGGAAGTGACCGCGCTGCCCGTGCCCAAGGGCCTTTCGCTCGTGGAGGCTGCGTCGCTCCCGGAGACCTTCTTCACCGTGTGGGGCAACGTCTACGACCGCGCGAAGCTCGCCCCCGGCGAGTCGCTCCTGGTCCAGGGCGGGAGCTCGGGCATCGGCGTCACCGCGATCCAGATGGCGAAAGCCACCGGCAACCGCGTCTTCGCCACAGCGGGCTCCGACGAAAAGTGCGCCGCCTGCGTGCGCCTGGGCGCCGAGCGCGCGTTCAACTATCGAACGCAGGACTTCCAGAAGGAAGTGCTGGCGGCGACCGCCGGCAAGGGCGTGAACGTGATCCTCGACATGGTGGGCGGCGACTACGTGCCGAAGGAGCTGAAGTGCCTCGCCGACGAAGGCCGCATCGTCTTCATCGCCTACCTGCGCGGCCCGAAGACCGAGCTCGACATCAACGAGGTGATGCGCCGGCGGCTCACGATCTCCGGCTCGACGCTCCGCCCGCGCACCGTGCAATTCAAGGGCTACCTGGCGAAGAACCTGCGCGAGAAGATCTGGCCCCTCATCGAGGCCGGCAAGATCAAGCCCGAGATCTTCAAGACCTTCCCGCTCGCGCAGGCCGCCGAGGCGCACAGGCTCATGGAGAGCTCCCAGCACATCGGGAAGATCGTGCTGACGCTGTAGGAGTTCAGTGCAGCGGCGTTTTTGCCGTCCCGAATGAAAAAGCCGGCGCTCGAAGGCGCCGGCTTTTTGCTGCGCCAAGAGCTAGTTCGCGCTGCGGCGCTTCGCGAGGTACTCGTTGCCCGCGACCCAGCGCAGGCTCGTGTCGTCTTCGTCGCCGAAGTTCGGGATCGGGCCCTTGACGAAGGCATTGCGCACTTCGGCCTTCGTGACGGGTTGCTGGTGCGCGGCGAGGAACTGCTCGCCGGCGACCCAGCTGCGGCTCGTGTCGTTCTCGTCCCCGAAGTTCGGGATGTCGAGCTTCGCGGGCGCGGCCTGCGAATCGGCCTGCTTCGCTGCGAACTTGTACAGGTACTGGCTGCCGGCGACCCAGGAAAGGGTCGTGTCGTTCTCGTCCCCGAAGTTCGGGATCGTGCCCTGGTCGGCGCGGGCGGAGATGGCGGCCGCGGAAAGCGCGGCAACCGCGAGGGTGAGGCTGAGTTGCTTGAGTTTCATGGCATGTCCTTTAAGAGTGGGGTTTGTCGGTTCAGCGGGATCCAGTTTCGGCGCCGCGCGTTCCGGGGGCGTTGCATCGGCGGCGAGCTGTGTTTCATCGGAAACGGCCGCCGAAATGCCGGCGAACCGCTCTCTCAACGCCGGCCGCCTGAGCGGCCGGGTCAGGAAACCGGCTGCTCCGTGCGGCGCAGGACGCGCCCCAGGGCGGCGGCGAGCTCCTGGGCGTGGACCGGCTTCTTCAGGATTTCCGAAACGCCCGCGCTATCTGCGAGCTGGGAAATCATGTCGCCGAGGTAGCCGCTCACCAGGATGACGGGCAGCGAGGCGCGCCGGCCGCGCAGCACCGTCGCGAGCTGCGTGCCCGTGAGACCCGGCATCACCTCGTCCGTCACGACGGCATCGAAGTGCTCCGGCGCTCGCTCGAATGCCTCGAGCGCCGCGCCGGCGTCGGCGAATCCTGCGGGCTCGTAGCCCAGGCGCTTGAGCGTTTCGCACGTCACCGCGAGAAGTGCTTCCTCGTCATCCACGACGAGGATGCGCTCTCCCCTGCCGCGCAGCGCCGGTCCGGTGGCCTCTCCGCCGGCGGGCGCTGGCGCATCGACGCGGGGCAGATACACCGCGAAACGGCTGCCCTGTCCGACATGGCTCTCGACATCGATCGCGCCGCCCGAATCCATGACGATGCCGTAGACGAGCGACAAGCCCAGGCCGGTGCCCTTTCCGACCTCCTTCGTGGTGAAGAAAGGCTCGAACAATCGCCCCAGCGTCGCAGCATCCATGCCGCGCCCCGTGTCCTCGACCTGGAGCCGCGCGTAGCGCCCACGAGGGAGCGCCATGTGGGAGAACAGCCGCTCTTCGGCGATGTCGACGCTCTCCAGGGCTACGCGAAGCGTCCCGCCATCCCCCATCGCGTGGCAAGCGTTGGTGCAGAGATTCATGACGATCTGGTGCACTTGCGTCGGATCGGCCATCACGTAGAGCGAGCGTTCCGGCAGGCGCGAGTCGAGCGCAATACCGTGCGCGAGCGATCCCCGCACGAGCTCGAGCGTTTCAGCGACGACCCCGCCCAGGTCGACGGGGATGCGCTTGCCGCGCTGGCTGCGGCTGTACGTGAGGATCTGCTCCACGAGGGCGGAGGCCCGCTCCGCAGCGGCAAGCACGTTCTTCGCGTAGCGCTGCTCCGCGCCGCCGGCCGGCGCGCTTTCGACCAGCATCTCCGCATAGCCGAGGATCCCGCCCAGGATGTTGTTGAAGTCGTGCGCGATGCCGCCGGCCAGGCGCCCGACCGCCTCCATCTTGGCGGCTTGGCGAAGGCGATTCTC
>JAFAGU010000359.1 GCA_019237595.1 Betaproteobacteria bacterium
AGGCCCGCGAGCATCCGGAGCAGCGTCGACTTGCCGCAGCCCGACGGGCCGACGAGCACCATGAACTCCCCGTCGGCGATGTCCAACGAGATGCCGTGAAGGACTTTTGTCTTTCCGAAAGATTTCTCTACCTGGGAAAAAGAAACAGAAGCCATCAGCTCTTCACCGCGCCGGCGGTGAGGCCGCCCACCATGTAGCGGCGGAAGGCGTAGTAGATGGCTGCCGGAGGCAAGCCGTAGATCAAGGCAGTGGCCATCAGGATCTCCCACGGTGAATCGTCGGAGGCGAGGAAGTGCCCGAGGCCGACGGCAAGCGGAATGGTGTTCTCGTGCGAGAGGAGCAGGAACGCGTAGAGGTACTCGTTCCAGGCGAGAAGCAGCGCATACGTGAAGATCGCTACAAGCGAGGGCACCATGAGCGGCAGGTACACGAGCCCGAAGAGCTGCGCGGGCGTCGCTCCGTCGATGCGCGCGGCTTCGTCGAGCTCCCAGGGCAGCTTGTCGGAGGCCTGCTTGAGCACCCAGATCGCGTACGGCGCGGCGAGCGTCACCATGGCGAGCACGAGCGACCAGCGGTTGTTGAGCAGGCCATAGGAGCCCATCGCCTTGTACATCGGCACCGCGAGGAACGCCGCCGGGATGAAATAGGTGAAGAGCGCCGCGTTCATCACTGCTCTTCCGCCTTTCACTCGCAATCTACTTATTGAAAAAGCTGCACAGGTAGCCACAGCGAGCGTGATCACGCCGGTCGCGACCGCGATCCAGAGGGAGTTCCAGATCTGGCTCCAGAAATGGTGGAGGTAGAAATGGTCCTCCCGGAAGACGATGCCGAAGTTGCGCAGCGTCGGGTGCTCCGGCCACAGGCGCCCTGAGAACGCCGAGTCCTTGGTGGAGATGGAGAAGAGGAAGATGTGGTAGATCGGGATCAGCGTCCAGAGCAGCACCGGGATGCCGACCAGCCAGAGGCGCGCTTCCCTAAGAAGATTTCTGCTGTTCATCGCCGGAAAGACGTTTCATCATGAAGTAGACCATCGGCAGCACGAAGGGCAATGCCACCACGATGGTGGCCATCGCCTGGTCGAGCTGGTCGAGGCGGATATAGCGGATTCCGAGCGTTGCGAGCACGTGCGTCTGGTCCGCGGGCTGCCCGCCCGTAAGCAGGTAGACGCTGTTGAAGTCGCCGAGCGTCCAGATGAGGCTGAGGAGCGTGGACGTGATGTAGAGCGTGCGGATCGAGGGCCAGGTGACGAACTTGAACTTCTGCCAGCCGCTCGCGCCGTCCACGCTCGCCGCCTCGTAGAGCTCCTTCGGGATGGAGAGCCGGCCCGCCATGAGGATAAGCGTCCAGAAGGGCAGCGCCTTCCAGATGTGCACCACGATCGCCATCGCCATCGCGAGCTGCGGGTTGGTGAGCCAGTTCGGGCCGTCGACCTGGAACCACCGGAAGAGGAGCGAATTGATCACGCCCCATTCGGGGTTGAGCATGAAGCGGATCGAGAAGATGGTCGGGATCGCCGGCACGGCCCACGGGATGATGAAGATCACGGACAGCCACCGGATCCAGGTCTTCTCGTGCACGAAGAAGCCGGAGAGGAAGAGCGCCAGCACGAACTTCAGGTTCACCGCAATCAGCAGGAAGAAGATCGTGTTGACCACGGTGCGGAAGAAGACCGGGTCGTCGAAGAGCGTCACGTAGCTCGCCGGATGGCGCGCGAGCCACAGGCCGTAGCTGACGGGATAGAGGACGAAGACCGCGAAGACGAGCAGGTACGGGGCGATCAGGACGATGCCCCATACCTGCCACGTGCTGAGAGCCTTGCGGGGAGGCTTCGCCGGGCGGATGGGCTCCGCCCGGGGAAGGACGACGCTCGACATGGAACCTAGTTCAGCCGGCGACCTGCTTGATCCTCGCGATCATCTCGTCCACCGCCTTGTCGGGCGACCACTTGTCGTTCGCGACGCGGTTGATCGCCTTCGCCCATACGTTCTCGTTGTTGAGGACCGTGAATTTCCAGTTCTTGGTGAACTCGAACGGCACGGTGCCCGCCGAGAACTGCTCGTGCACGATCTTGCGGTGCGGGTCGTCGGTCCAGAACGGGCGCGCGGCGCCCGACTTCGTCACCGGGTACCAGCGGCCGAGGGCGCCTTCCACGTAGGGAATCAGGTTCTCGTCCTGCATCGCGAACTGGACGAATTCCTTGCCCCGCTTCTTGTTCTTCGCGTTGTTGAAGATCACGCCGACCTTGACCGCCGAGCGGTAGACCATCGGCTTGCCGTCGGGCTTGATCGGGAAGCCCGAAGTCGCGATGAGCTCGTAGTAGTTCTTCTTCGCCTCGGCGCGCTGCTCGGGCGTGAGCTTCTCGTTGTTCATGTCGTCGAGCCACTTCGCCGCGATCGATATCGTCGCGTTGTGGGTCATCATGATCTGCTTGTTGTGGAAGGCGACGTTGTTGTCCGGGTCCTTCCAGTTCACGGCGGAGGGCGGCGTGCAGCCTTTCTCGATCGTGCTCGCGTAGTCGGCCACGGCGGCGACGAGGCCTTTCCTCACTTCCGGCCGGTCGACCAGCAGCTTGCCGTTGTCGTCGACCACCTTGACGTTGTACGCGTCCATGTAGGTGAGGAACGAGTAGAACGAGTCGGAGGAGTCGACGCCCATCGGCGCGCCCACCGAGTAGATGCGCTTGCCGCTCGCCTTGCGGTAGCCGGCCTGCGCCTTGGTGCACCAGAAGTCCCAGTACGCGTTCCAGGTCTTCGGGATGTCGGATTCCTTGAAGCCCGCCTCCTGGAGCATGTCCTTCCAATACTGGATATGCATCGTCTGGCGCTTCATCGGGAAGGCGTAGTAGGCGCGCTTGCCGGTCTTCTCGTTCAGCAGGTACGCCGTCTCGAGCGTCACCGGGAGGAAGCTCGCCTTCATGGGCAGGAGGATGTCGGAGAGGTCTTCGAGCCGGCCCTCCGCCGCCCACTTGCCGGCGACCTGGAAGTCGAACACGTCGCCGTAGGCGACGTCCGGCGGGTTGCCCGCGTCGAGCGCGGCGACGGCCTTGGGCACCGACTCCTGCGGCGAATAGCGCGAGAGCTCGATCTTCACGCCGGTCTTCTTCTCGAACTTCGCGACCATGTCGTCGAGGGCCTTGTCCTCCTGCGGGTAGAAGCCCTTGGTCCAGTAGACGACGAGCGTTTCCTGCGCGAGCGCGGGAAGCGCGAACGCCGCGAATGCGGCGGCTGCGACGATTTTCTTCAGCACGATATCCCTCCTCTAGGGACTTGTATGATAACCGACGACCAGCCCGAGTAGTGATTCATCGGACGTATCACCGCGGTTTCTTTCTCCATGCGTCGAACTCGGCGCGCGTCTCTGCGCTCGGCGGGTAGAGGCCGAAGATCGACCGGCCCCCCTTCACCTTGTCCTCCACCCAATCCTCGAAGAGCGTCTGCGCGGCCGCTTCCTCGGCCACTTCGTTCGCGATCTTCGCCGGGATGACGACCACCCCTTCCGGATCGCCGACCACAATGTCGCCGGGATAGACCGCCACGCCGCCGCAGCCGATCGGCAGCTGGCTGTCCACGGCGTGGTGGCGGACGAGGTTGAGCGGCGCCGAGCGCGCCGCGCAGTACGCGGGCAGGGCGAGCTTCTCGATGGTGTACGAGTCGCGCAGGCCGCCGTCGGTGACGATGCCCGCGACGCCGCGCACCATGAGCCGCGTCATCAGGATGTCGCCGCCGGTGGCCGCGCTCGCGTCGCGGCGCGCGTCCATCACGAGCACGTTCCCCGGCGGGCACGCCTCGATCGCCTCGCGCTGCGGGTGGCCGCGGCCCTCGAACGAGCCGAGCTGGTCGAGGTCCTCGCGCGCCGGGATGTAGCGCAGGGTGAACGCTTCGCCCACCATCCGCGGGCCATCCCGGTTCAGCAGGAACACGCCCTGGATGAAGACGTTGCGGAAGCCGCGCTTGAAGAGCACGGTGGTGAGCGTCGCGGTGGAGGTCTTCTTCAGCGCTTCGCGGTTCGCGGCGGATAAACTGGTCATATGGGCACGCTCGTCGAGGTGGAGGTCGCAGCCGGGGTAGGCCGCATCTTCCTCAACCGTCCCGCGAAGGTCAATGCGCTGAGCTCGGAATTGCTCGACGAATTGCTGTCCGCGGTTCGAAAGATCGATGCGCGAGTCGTCGTCCTCGCCGGGCGTGGAAGGGCTTTCTGCGGCGGGGCGGACGTGAACGAGCTCGCGTCGCTCGCGGAAGACACCGCAGCGTCCTTTGTCCTGAAGATCCATTCCGTGTGCGAGGCGATCCGCGCGCTCCCCGTGCCGGTGGTCGCGTCGCTGCACGGCGCGTGCATCGGCGCCGGGCTCGAGATCGCCGCCGCGTGCGACCTGCGCATCGCGGCCGACGGAACCCAACTCGCGATGCCTGAGGTCCGGCTCGGGATTCCGTCGGTCGTCGAGGCCGCGCTCCTCCCCCGGCTGGTCGGCGCCGGGCGCGCGGCGTGGCTCGTGCTGACCGGCGAGCCGATCGACGCGCGGACGGCCTGCGACTGGGGCCTGGTGGAAGAAACGTGCACGCCGGAGCTGCTGCCGGCCCGGACCGAGCGCCTCGTGAAAAACCTCCTCGCCGGCGACGCCCGGGCCCTCGCGATGCAGAAGGAGCTCCTGCGCACGTGGGAGGAAGCGCCGTTGGCAAATTCCATCGATACCAGCGCGCGTACTTTCGCAACGGCGTATCGCGATGGCGCTCCGCCCGCGCTGAAGCGTTTGCTGCGCTAGCAACTTTGGCGTAGGATACCAACTGGTTGACTAGTTGGTTTGGGTGACAT
>JAFAGU010000250.1 GCA_019237595.1 Betaproteobacteria bacterium
AGAATGCCGGCGAAGACGAGCGCGACCCGGTCGGCGAGGAGCTTCGCCGCGACCGAGCTCCAGAAGCCGCGGTGCCTCACGTGCGCTGGATCCGCGGGTCGAGCAACGGCTGGACGAGGTCGACCACGAGGTTCAGCGCCACGAAGAAGAGCGCGAGGAAAAGGATCGTCCCCTGGAGGAGCGGCACGTCGCGCTGGAAGATCGCCGTATTGAGGAGGAATCCGGTGCCGGGCCACGAAAACACCGTCTCTACCAGGATCGAGCCGCCCAACAGGTAGCCGAGCTGCACGCCCATGACGGCGATCGCCGTAGGCGCCGCGTTCTTTACCACGTGCAGGAAGATGCGCCGTTCGCCGAGTCCCTTCGCCTTCAGCGCGATGACGAACTCGCGCGACAGGATGTCCGCGACGAGCGCGCGCACCGTGCGTGCGAGGATGGAGGTGGGAATCACGGAAAGCGTCACCGCCGGCAGGACGACGAACCGGATGTGCTCCCAGTCCCAGGCCCAATCCGCCGAGCCCGAGCTTCCCATGCCCATCGCGGGCAGCGCGTTCCACAAGACCGAGAACACGATGACGAGCACCATGCCGAGCCAGTAGTGCGGCACCGAGACGCCCGCGACCGCGAGCGCCGTCACCACCCGGTCGATCCAGCGGCTTTGGAAGTAGCCCGCCACGGCGCCGAAGCTCACGCCGAGCGTGAATCCCACAGCGCAGGCGAAGACCGCGAGCACGAAAGTATTCGCGATGGCATGGCGAATCTCGGAGGCGACCGGCCGCCCTGTAGCGATGGAGGTTCCCAGGTCGCCCTGCAGGGCGCGCCCGACCCACTTCGCGAATTGCACCGGCACGGGCTTGTCGAAGCCGTATTGCGCCTTCAGCTGCTCCACGAGCTCGGCCGAGGCGTCGGCGGGCAGCACCGAGGAAAGCGGGTCGCCGGGCGCGAGGAACACGAGCGCGAAGCACACCGCGCTCACCGCGAGTGCGATCGGCACGGCGTACGCGAGCCGGCGGAGCAGGAAGAGGATCATGCGTGCGCTACTTCGCGACGCTGACCGGCGAGAAGTCCTGGAACCAGTTCTGCGCCTGCACGAAGCCCTTGACCTTCGGCGAGAGCGCGCGCGGGCCTACGTCGTGGGCGACGAAGAGGAACAGGGCGTCATTCACGAACTTCTCGTGCGCGCGGCGGATCGCCCCGAGCTGCACCTCGGGGTCGAAGCTGTAGCGCACGACCCTGAAGAGCGTGTCCATTTCCGGGTCGCTGTAGTACCCCCAGTTCGTGCCCCGCGGCGGAAAAAGTCCCGAGTCGAGATGGCGGATGAGCGCCGTGAACGGGTCCTGGCTGAAGTACGACGAGTTGGTCGAGGCGGCGCCCCGCGTGCTCGGGTCCCTGGCGCCGGCACGCCAGTTGGCGAGGAGCGCGTTCCACTCCAGCACCTCGAACTCGACCTTGATGCCGACCTCGGCGAGGTTCTGCTGGATGAACTCGTTCATGAGGAGCGGCTGCATCTGCCCGGAGCCGGAAGTGGAGATGATTGCCTTGACGGCAAGCGGTTTCTCCCGGGTGTAGCCCGCCTCCTTCATCAGGCGGCGCGCTTCCTCGACGTCGTAGCGCACGTCGAAGCCCGGCTTGCCGAACCAGCGGCTGTTCGGCGGCACCATGCCTTTCGCCTCGACCATCATGCTGCCGAGGAGCTTCTTCATGCCCGCGCGGTCGATCGCCAGGTTCGCGGCTTTCCTCACGCGCACGTCGTTCCACGGCGAGCCCTCGATGCGGCTGAAGTGCCAGGGCCAGACATGCGGATAGACGTTGCTCGTGACCTGAAAACCGGCGCCTTTCAGGCTCGGGATGGCGTCCGGAGGAGGGGCCTCGATCCAGTCGACCTGCCCCGAGCGCAGGGCCGCGACGCGCGCAGACGGGTCCGGCACGGGCAGGAGCACGAGGCGCTCGGCTTTCGGGACGCGCAGCTTGTTCCAATAGTCCTTGTTGGGAACGAGCTCGGCGCGCTCACGGGGCGTGTACTTCTCGAGCTTCCAGGGGCCCGTGCCCGAGGGGCTCTTCAGGAACGCGTCCCAGCTCCTGCCCACCTTTTCCCATTGCGCGGGGCTCGACATTGCGATCCACGCGATGCCGAAGGGGAGAAGCGCGTCAGGCTCGTTCGTGCGCACTTCGAGCGTCCGCTCGTCTATGGCACGGTAGCTCTTGATCGAAGGGATCCGGCCGCGGCCCTGCGCCGCCTGCTTGGGATCGTATTGCGGCGACTTGTCGTTCAGGATCTTGTCGAGGTTCCAGGCCGCGGCTTGCGCGTTGAACGCCGAGCCGTCGTGAAAGCGAACGCCCTCCCGGATGCGGAAAATCCAGACGGTCTTGTCCTTCGCATCGACCTTCCATTCGGTGGCGAGCCCCGGCACGAGGCCCGAGGGCTTGTCGGCGGAGGAGAGGTCCCAGAGAACGAGCGAGTCGAAGAGCGTGTAGCCGATGAAGCGCATGCCTTCGGCGCCCTGGTCGGTCTGGCCGTTCGGCAGCGGGATGTCCGATGCGGTCATCGCGATGCGCAACACGCCCTGCGCCGCGCCAAGGCCCGGGACGAGGGACGCGAGAAGAACGGCCGCCGCGAGGCGCATCCTCACGTTCACTTCTCCATGTAGACCTTGACGTAGTCCTGGAACCAGGACTGCGCCTGCACGAAGCCCTTGACCTTCTTCGAGAACATGACCGGGTTCAGGTCGTGGACCACGAAGAGGTCGGGCGCCTCGTCGACGATGAGCTGGTGCGCCTGCGTCGTGCCGCGCGCGATCTCGCTCTGCTCGGTCGTGAGCTCGATGCGGTTCAGGATGCGGTCGTAGGCTTCGCTCTTGAAGTGGCCCCAGTTGGCGCCGTTCGGCCCGCCGTTGGCCGAGAGCAGGTAGCGAGCCATGGTGGCGATGTCGATGGACGGGCTGGAGATGTTGAGCGCGTCGACGCCGCGCGATTCCCGGCTCGGCGCGCCGTTGCGCCAGGCGTTCAGGACGAGCCCCCATTCGACGACGTCGAAGGTCACGTCGAAGCCGCAGGCGGCGACCTGCTGCTGCAGGAGCTCGTTCATGGTGAGCGGCTGCATCTGGCCGGAGCCCGAGGTGGAGATCATGACCTTGATCGGGATGCGCTTGCCCTCGGGGAAGCCGGCGGCGTCGAGGAGCTGCCTCGCCTTCGCCGGGTCGTACCGATAGCGCTGCGACGGCGTTCCGAAATTGGGGTGCTTCGCGGAGAAGAAGCCCACCGAGGGCTCGGCTGTGCCGCCGACGAGCTTCACGACCGCCTCGCGATCGACGCAGTAGTTGATCGCCTGGCGCACGCGCACGTCGTTGAACGGCGGCTTGGTGTTGTTCAGCATCCACGGCCAGTAGTGCGGGTAGCTGTTGGTGGAGAGCACGTAGCCCGCCTGCTTCAGGCTCGGGATGGCGTCGGGCGCGGGCGCCTCGATCCAGTCGACCTGCCCGGAGCGCAGCGCCGCGGTGCGCGTGTTCGCCTCGGGGATCGGCAGCAGGACGATCTTGTCGAGCTTCGGCACGCGAGCCTTGTCCCAGTACGCGGCGTTCCTCTCGAGCTCCGCGCTTTGCCGCGGCGTCCAGCGCGCGAGCTTGAACGGCCCGGTGCCCTGCGGGGCCTTCGCATACTCGGTCCAGCTGCCGGCTTTTTCCCACGCCGTAGGGCTCGTCATGAGCGGCCAGACCATCAGCATCGGGAAGTAGGAGAGCGGGCGCACGGTCGTCACGCTCACCGTGGCGTCGTCGATCTTCCTGTAGGACTTCACGTATGGGTTGCGCGCGCGAGTCAGCCCGGCCGCCTGCGGCTCGAACTGCTTCGCCTTGTCGTTCATGTAGCGCTCCATGTTCCACACGAACGCATCCGCGTTGAACGGCGTGCCGTCGTGGAACTTGACATCGCGGCGCAGGCTGAAGATCCACGTGGCCGGATCCTTCGGGTCCTGCTTCCATGCGGTCGCAAGTCCCGGCCTCAGCGAAGCCGGCGCATCGGCGCGCGACAGATCCCAGAGGATGAGGCCTTCGAAGACCGGATAACCGAGGAAGCGCATGCCCTCGAAGCCGTTGTTCGGCATTCCCGTAGTGGTGGGAATGTCCCCGGCCGTCATGGCGATGCGCAGCGTCCCCTGCGCGTGAACGCCACAGGATGCAGCCACGAGCGCGACGAAACCGCAGGCGAACGAGCCGACACGGCGGAGCATGGCGATCCCCCCTTAGGAACCTGCTACCGCCACGCAAGCGCTATGCCATGCGGCTGGGAGCGTGATGAGACCCCGGCCTTGAGTGCGCGCCCCAATTCGGCGCGGCCGAACGGGTGCCGCACCAAGAGCGGGCCCGGATATCAGCGCTGGCCCGCTGCGGCGGTCAACGGTCTAGTTCCGGCGGCGTTGATTGGGCTTTCAAAGGGGGAAATCATGCGCAAGCTCGTTGTCAGCCTTTGCATCGCCAGCGGCCTCTCGCTCGTTCCGACGGCCTTCGCTCAGCAGACCGCAAAGAAGGAATTCGGCGAGCACCCGCGCATCGCGGCAGCGGTCCGGGAGCTCGAAGGCGCAATCCAGTACATGGAGCACGCGCCGCATGACTTCGGTGGCCACAAGGCCCAGGCCATTGCGGATAGCCGTAAAGCCATCGAGCAGCTGCGCCTCGCGATGCAATACCGCGCCGTCGAGGACAATCGAAAAGGCAAGAAGTAAGTCGCTTCGCTATGAGGCGACTGCTCGTGGCCGCGACATTGTTCGTCGCGGCTACCTCCGGGCTGGCGCAGACCCCGGTCAAGTGCCAGGACAAGAACGGACGCATCGTGTACGTCGACCGGGACTGCGAGGTCTATGGGCTGCGCAATATTGGCCCCGTCCAGGATCGAACAACGGTCATGCCCTCCAATCCGGATCGGTCCGAGGGTAACGACACTGGAAGCTCAAGCGGCGGCGGGATGCAGGCTTGCCGCAGCGATGCGCAGCGATTCTGCCGGACCGTAAAGCCCGGAGGCGGCGCCGTGATCGACTGCCTCATCGACCATCAGGACGACATTACGGAGGACTGCTACCAGTTTCTCAAGGCGCGACAGAAAAACAATAAATAGGGCGGCCGGTTCACTTCACGGCTTCCAGGCGGTTCGCGGGCCGGTCAAAGAAACGTTCGTTGCACTTGTCGACGATCATTTGAATCTGCGCTTTTTGTTCCGGGAGTTGTTGTAGAAGGGCGAAGGTTCGCCTGTATTCGCTGTTATCGGGGAATGTGGCCTGCAGCCTGTCGGCTACGCAGCGACAGATTGCGTGGCATTGCGCTCTCTCCGATTGGGTGAGGCGCGCATTGCTTTGGCAGCTGTTGACGCAGCCGTTGTAGAGCTCCGCATACTGCTCCGGATTCCATTGCCCATGGGCAGATATCGGGAGCAGAAAGAGAGTCAAGCCTAGAGCCTGTTCTAGTCGCACGTTGCCTCCCCGGGGCGGTTCTCTCCGCCCGTCCGCATGCCGAGCCTATGCCCTTCGCTTTGCGTCTACCTGACGACGTTGAAGGCGAGCGCAAGATGCCGAGTCGACCTTCAGCCCGCCCGCCAACGGTCAGCTTTTGTGCGCGGCGCCGAAACCGATCGACCCGTCTGGAACGCCGCTCATCGCTGAACGACAAGACAGGTCCGTCAAATGATGTTCCCTTGGTGACGCGAGGCCGCTATTGCACTTCACAGGCCCGCACCTGATCACTATGTTCTTCGCATGGCGGAGTCGTATTACGAGGTCAAGGTGGATGCCTCGCTCGCGGATCTCATCCCTCGGTTCATGCAGAACCGTCGGGGGGACGTTCAGACCATGCGAACGGCCCTCAACGCCGGCGACATGGACACGATTGTCCAGACGGCCCACAAGATGAAGGGGAACGGCGCCACCTATGGTTTCGCACAACTCTCCGAGCTGGCTCGCACGATTGAGCAGGCTGCGCGCCGTGGCGACAGCGCGGTCATCAGCACCACGCTCGAGGCTGTTTCCGGCTATTTGAGCCGCGTGCGCGTTCGCTTCATCTAGCTGTACTACAGGTGGTCGGCCGCTTCCTCAGGCGTGCGCTTTCTCGCCCATCAGCTCGTCCTTGCGCGCGCGCATCTGCTCGCCGAGCGCCTGCAGGTCGAGGTCCGATTTCTTCGCCGCCGGGAACATCTCGCCTTCCTCCTCCTTGATGTGGTGGCGGACGTATTCGCCCAGGACGGTGAAGGTCGCGTAGAAGTTGGGGTCGTCGGCCTCCATGTTCTCGAGTTGCTCGATGAGCATCTTGGCGGTCTCGTGCTCGACCGCCGCCTCGTTCATGAGGTCCTCGTCCTCGATGGCGTCGCGCGCGGCGGGATAGAAAATCTCTTCCTCGAGCGCGGTATGCACCTTGAGGTCCTCGCAGACCGTCTTCACGAGCTCCGCGCACGTCGCTGTGTCGCTGCGGTCCATCTTCTCGAATTGCTTGAACGCCTTCTGGACTTCGTCGTGGTCCTGCTTGAGCAGGTCGATCGCGTCGGGGTGCTTGCTGCGGCTCTTGGTCATGGGTAATCTCCGGGTTGGCGAGACACGGAGAGCAACCGGCATACCGGCCGCGGGAACGCCATGGCT
>JAFAGU010000338.1 GCA_019237595.1 Betaproteobacteria bacterium
GCGGCTGCCCGCGCCGTCGGCATCGAGCGCTCGACCGGAGCGGCCGCGCCGCAGGACAAGCTTGCCTGCGTGCGCGCGCTGCAGGCGGAAGGCCGCATCGTCGCGATGCTGGGCGACGGCGTGAACGACACGCCGGTCCTCGCCGGCGCCGACGTCTCCGTGGCGATGGGGGCGGGAGCCGACGCCGCGCAGCGGCGCGCCGACATCGTGCTGCTCGGCTCGTCGCTCCTCTCGCTCCTCGAAGCGATGCGGGTTTCGCGCCGCGCGATGCAGCTCGTGCGGCAGAACATCGCCTGGGCGATGGCCTACAACGCGGTCGCGCTGCCGCTCGCCGCCCTCGGATGGATGGGACCCTGGCAGGCGGCGCTCGGCATGGGGGCGAGCTCCGTCCTCGTCCTCGCCAATGCCCTGCGGCCGCTCTCGCGGAAGACCAAGACATGGAAAGCCTCTACCTCCTCGTTCCCTTCTCCGTCGCCCTCCTTTTCGTGATCGGCTGGGTGTTCTGGCGCGCGCTCGAGGGCGGGCAGTTCGACGACCTCGACCGCCCGGCGCACGACGTCCTCTCGGACGACCAGTAGCGGCGGTTGATTCAGATCAAAAGGCCTGTCCCGGCGGCCCCTAGCATGGGGCTTCCATGGAAAACACCTACAACTACAAGGTCGTGCGGCAGTTCGCCGTGATGACCGTCGTCTGGGGCGTGGTCGGGATGCTGGTGGGGGTGATCATCGCCGCGCAGCTCATGTGGCCGGAGCTCAACCTCGCCCCTTGGCTTTCATACGGCAGGCTCCGCCCGCTTCACACCAACGCCGTGATCTTCGCCTTCGGCGGCTGCGCGCTCTTCGCGACCTCCTATTACGTCGTGCAGCGCACGTCGCATGCGCGGCTCTTCTGCGACCGGCTGGCGGCGTTCACCTTCTGGGGCTGGCAGGCCGTGATCGTGCTCGCGGCAGTGACCTTGCCGCTTGGCATCACCTCCGGGAAGGAATACGCCGAGCTCGAATGGCCGATCGATATCCTGATCGCCCTGGTTTGGGTCGCCTACGCGGTCGTTTTTTTCGGGACGCTGTACAAGAGGAAGACCCGGCATATCTACGTCGCCAACTGGTTCTTCGGCGCGTTCATCCTCACGGTGGCGATCCTGCACATCGTCAATAGCGCCGCGGTTCCCGCCACGCTCTTCAAGTCGTACTCGGCTTATGCCGGGGCGCAGGACGCCATGGTGCAGTGGTGGTACGGGCACAACGCGGTCGGCTTCTTCCTCACCGCGGGCTTCCTCGGCATGATGTACTACTTCATCCCGAAGCAGGCCGGCCGGCCGATCTATTCCTACCGGCTCTCGGTGGTGCACTTCTGGGCGCTCATCTTCACCTACATGTGGGCGGGCCCGCACCACCTGCACTACACGGCGCTTCCCGAGTGGGCGCAATCGCTCGGCATGGTGTTCTCGCTCATCCTGCTCGCGCCTTCGTGGGGCGGGATGATCAACGGGATCATGACGCTCTCGGGGGCGTGGCACAAGCTGCGCGAGGACCCGATCCTCAAGTTCCTGATCGTCTCGCTCTCCTTCTACGGCATGTCGACCTTCGAGGGCCCGATGATGTCGATCAAGACGGTGAACTCGCTCTCGCACTACACCGACTGGACGATCGGCCACGTGCATAGCGGCGCCCTCGGCTGGGTCGGCCTCATTTCCATGGGCTCGCTCTACTACCTCATCCCGAGGCTCTTCGGCCGCACCGAGATGCACAGCGTGCGCGCGATCAACCTGCACTTCTGGATCGCGACCGTGGGCATCGTGCTCTACATCGCCGCGATGTGGATCGCGGGGGTGATGCAGGGCCTCATGTGGCGCGCGGTGGGCGAGGACGGCACGCTCACCTACACGTTCGTCGAGAGCGTGAAGGCGACCTATCCCTTCTACGCCGTGCGGCTCCTGGGCGGGCTGCTCTACCTCACGGGGATGCTCGTCATGGCCTGGAACGTCTTCATGACCGCGATGTCCTCGAAACCCGCCGAGGCGGCGATCCCCGCCCCGGCGCACGCCTAGGAAACGCACGCGATGAAGCTCACCCACGACCTCGTCGAGCGCAACCAGTCGCTCCTCATCCTCCTCGTCATCCTCGTGGTCGCCGTCGGCGGCCTCGTGGAGATCGTGCCGCTCTCGTTCCAGAAGTCGGTGACCGAGCCCGTGTCCGGCCTCAAGCCCTATACGCCGCTGCAGCTCACGGGCCGGGACGTCTACATCCGCGAGGGCTGCTACAACTGCCACTCGCAGATGGTGCGGCCCTTCCGCGCCGAAGTGGAGCGCTACGGGCCTTATTCGGTCGCTGGCGAGTTCGTCTACGACCATCCGTTCCAGTGGGGCTCGAAGCGCACCGGGCCGGACCTGCACCGCGTGGGCGGACGCTACTCCGACGACTGGCATCGCATCCACCTCACGAACCCGCGCGACGTCGTGCCCGAGTCGAACATGCCGGCCTACGGCTGGCTCGCCAAGCATCCGGCGAACGAGGAAGACATCCGCGCCAAGATGACGGCGCTGCGCCGGGTCGGTGTCCCGTATTCCGACCAGGACATCGAGAAGTCGCGCGACGAGCTGAAGGGCAAGAGCGACATGGACGCGCTCATCGCCTACCTCCAGGTGCTCGGAACCTCGGTGAAGAGGTCGAACTGAAATGGACCTGAATCTCCTGCGTACCGTCATGACCCTCGCCGCGTTCGCCGTGTTCGTCGGCATCGTGTGGTGGGCCTACAGCCCTTCGCGGAAGGCGCGCCTAGACGCCCAGGCCGCCAGCATCCTCGACGAGGAGCGCTCATGAGCCAGTTCACCTCCGGCTTCTGGGACCTCTACATTTCCATCATCACGGTAGTGTCGATCATCGCCTGCGCCGTGTTCCTCAGCTCGCAGTCGCGCAAGAAAGTCACCGCGGACAAGGGCTCGACCACCGGCCATACCTGGGACGAGGACCTCGCGGAATACAACAATCCGCTCCCGGGCTGGTGGCGCTGGCTCTTCTACATCACGATCGCGTTCGGCCTTACCTATCTCGTGCTCTACCCGGGACTCGGGAGCTGGCGAGGCACGCTCGGCTGGTCGCAGGTCTCGCAGCTCGAGGACGAGCTCGCGAAGGCGGAGCTCCAGTACGGGCCGTTGTACGAACGCTTCTCCAAGGTCCCCGTGCCCGAGCTCGCGAAGAACCCGGAGGCGCTCGCCATGGGGCAGAAGCTCTTCCTCAACACCTGCGCGCAGTGCCACGCCTCGGACGGCGGCGGCTCGCGCGGCTTTCCGAACCTGACCGACCAGGATTGGCTCTACGGCGGCACGCCCGAGGCGATCGAAGCGAGCATCGCCAACGGGCGCAACGGCGTCATGCCGCCCTGGGGCCCGGCGCTGGGCGAGGAGGGCGTGAAGAACGTCGCGGCGTACGTCGTGACGCTCTCGGGCGGCGCGTCGGACTCGATCCGCGCCTCGAAGGGCAGGGAGATCTTCCAGACGACGTGCGCCGCGTGCCACGGCCCGGACGGCCACGGCAACCAGGCGCTCGGCGCCCCGAACCTCTCCGACAAGATCTGGCTGCACGGCGGCGGCGAGCAGGCGATCGCCGACACCGTCGCGCGCGGCCGCGCGAGCCAGATGCCGGCGCACAAGGGCCTCCTCTCGCCGGCCAAGATCCACCTCCTCGCGGCCTACGTCTACTCGCTGTCGCGCAAGTAAGTGAACATGAGCGACGCTCCGGTACTCGAGGAGCGCTCGCTCTACGAGGTCCACCAGAAGATCTACCCGAGGGCGGTGCACGGCTGGTTCGCCGCCTGGCGCTGGGCGCTCGTCGTCGCGACGCAGCTCGTCTTCTACGGCGGCGCGTGGCTCACCTGGAACGGCCGGCAGGCCGTGCTCTTCGACATCGTCCACCGCCGCTTCTACATCTTTGGCCTCGTCTTCTGGCCGCAGGACGTCATCTACCTGACCGCGCTCCTCGTCCTCTCGGCGCTCTCGCTCTTCCTCTTCACCGCTGTCGCGGGGCGCCTGTGGTGCGGCTACGCCTGCCCGCAGACCGTGTACACGGAAATCTTTCTCTGGGTCGAGCGCCTCGTGGAGGGCGATCGCAACGCGCAAATGAGGCTGGATGAGTCGGATTTGTCGTTCAACAAATTCCTGCGAAAAACCGTCAAGCATTCGCTCTGGATCGGGATTGCGCTTTGGACCGGCATCACGTTCGTCGGGTACGTGACGCCGATCCGGGAGCTCCTGGGCGAGATCCGCTCGCTTTCGCTCGGGCCCTGGGAAATGTTCTGGGTCGGCTTCTATGGCTTCGCGACCTACGGCAACGCAGGCTGGATGCGCGAGCAGGTGTGCAAGTACCTCTGCCCGTACGCGCGCTTCCAGAGCGCGATGTTCGACCGCGACACGATGATCATCACCTACGACGCCGGGCGGGGCGAGCCGCGCGGCAAGAAGAAGTCGGCCGGCGCCGGGGACTGCGTGGACTGTGGCATCTGCGTGCAGGTCTGCCCGACCGGGATCGACATCCGCAAGGGGCTGCAGTACGAGTGCATCGGCTGCGCCGCCTGCGTCGACGGCTGCGACCAGGTCATGGACAAGCTCGCGCGCCCGCGCGGCCTCATCCGCTACTCGACGACCAACGCGATGGAGGAGGGCTGGACGCGCCGGGAGATGCTTCGGCGGCTGCTCCGGCCGCGCGTGCTGGTCTATTCCGGGATCCTGCTCGGCGTGACGCTCCTTGCGGGCGCGGCCCTCTACGCGCGCGTGCCGCTCAAGGTGGACGTCATCCGCGACCGCGCGGCGATCGCGCGCGAAGTGGAGGGCGGCAGCATCGAGAACATCTACCGGCTGCAGATCATGAACACGACCGAGCGGGCACGCGCCTTCACGATCGAGGTCTCCGGCCTTCCGACGATCCGCCTCGCCGGCGAATCGACCGCGGGCATTGCCGCCGCGACGAGCCGCGTGGTGCCGGTGAAGGTGCGGATCGACCCGGCCCAGGCGGCGCCGGGCACGTACCCGATCGTGTTCACCATCCGCGCGATCGGCGACGACGCGGTTGCCGTCCACGAGAAATCGGTCTTCATCGTCCGATGAGCCTTACGCCAGCTACGCCCTTGAGCGCGAAGCCCTGGTATCGAGAGCCGTGGCCCTGGATCGTCATGTCGGGCCCGGCGCTCGTTCTGGTCGCGGGTGCGGCCACGATGTGGATCGCCTTCGCTTCCGCCGACGGGCTCGTCGCCGAGGACTATTACAAGCAGGGGCTGGCGATCAACAAGGTGCTCGCGCGCGAGCAAGCGGCGAAGGCGCGGGGAATCGCGGCCGACGTACGCATCGCGCCCGGCCGGATCTCGGTCACGGTGGCGAACGACGCGCCCGAAGCGATCTTCATCAGCTTCAGCCATGCCACGCGCTCGGGACAGGATTTTCGCCTCCGCCTCGCGCGCACGGCGAGCGGCGAGTATTCCGGCGAGCTGCCTTCGCTTTCCGCGGGGCGCTGGCGGCTCGTGGTCGAGGACCCGCGCGCCGCCTGGCGCATTTCGAAGGAGCTCTCGTGAACAGGCTCGTCTCGATCCTGTGGCCCGCGTTCGTCGTCGGCGGCGCCGCCGAAGTCGTCTTCTTCACCGTCGTGGCGCCCCAGGAGCTCTATTTCTTCGGCGAGGCGGTGGAGCTCGGCCCGCTCGCTACCTACACCATCGGCTTCTTCCTCTTCTGGTGCATCGCCGCCGCTTCCAGCGCCTTCACGGTCTTCCTGCAGAAGAGCGCCGAGGAGATCAACCGCTGCCCGCTCGAGCCGCGCGAGCGCCCGCCGGGCTGTCCCAAGGCCGAGCCGTGAAGAGCGCCCTTCGTATTGCCGGCGGCGTCGCCGCCGGCGCGCTCGGCCTGTACGTGGTCTTCGTCCTCGTCATGGGGCCGAAGATCGAGGTCGCCCGCGTGGCGCGCCGGGACGTCCTGCAGACCGTGGTCGCAAGCGGACGGGTCGCGACGCCCTATCGCGTGGACGTGGGCTCGCAAATCGTCGGCACGGTCGAGAAGATTCCCGTCGAGCAGGGCGACACGGTGAAGGCAGGGCAGGTGCTGATCGTCCTCGAGTCGAGCGAGTCCCGCGCGTTGCTCGCGCAGGCCGAAGCGACGCTCGCGAACGCGGTCACGCAACTGGATCGCAATAGGGATCTTCGGGCGAAGGGCTTCGTCGTCCAGTCCGTCCTCGATGACTCGATCCACAACGAAGAAGTGGCGCGGCGCGCCCTGGAGGCCGCGCGCGCGCGCCTTGCCTACGCCACGATCCGCGCGCCGCTCGATGGCGTGCTGATCGCGCGCGACGTGGAGCGCGGCGACGTGGTCCAGCCCGGCAAGGCGCTCATGGTGCTTGCGCCCGCCGGGGAAGTGCAGCTCGTGCTCCAGATCGACGAGCGCAACCTCTCGCGCCTGAAGCTCGGCCAGAAGGCCCTCGCTTCCGCGGACGCCTACCCGGCGCAGCGCTTTGCCGCCGAGCTCGTCTACGTAAACCCCGGCGTCGATGCGCAGCGCGGCACCGTCGAGGTGAAGCTGCGGGTGCCGCAGCCGCCCGACTACCTTCGCCAGGACATGACGGTGTCGGTCGACATCGAGGTCGACCGCCATCCGGCCGCGCTTTCGCTTCCCGCCACGGCGGTGCACGACGCGAGCGGGGCGGCGCCCTGGGTGCTGGTCGTGCGCAATGGCCTCACGCATCGCCAGCCCGTGAAGCTCGGCCTGCGCGGCGAAGGCGCGGTGGAGGTGGTCGACGGGCTTGCCGAGGACGAACCCGTGGTGCCCGCGGCCGCCGCCATCAAGCCCGGGCGGCGCGTGCGCGTCGCCGGAAATGCGTAGCGGCCTGCCCTTCGAGTGGATTGCCGCGAGCCGCTTCCTCGTCGAGGGGCGGATGCAGACGATCTCGATCGTCGCCGGCGTGTCGATCGGGGTCGGCGTCATCATCTTCATGTCCGCGGCGCTCGCCGGCATGCAGGCGAACCTGATCCGCCGCGTGCTCAGCGCCCAGGCGCACATCGTGCTGCTTCCGCCGCAGGAAGTGGCGCGCCCTCTGCGCGCGGGCGCGCGCGGCGAGTCGGAAGCGGCGATCGTGCAGAAGCCCTACCAGCGCGTGCGCGGCATCGACCAGTGGCAGAAGGTCATGCGCGACGTGGCGGAGATGCCGGCGGTCGTGAACGTCTCGCCGATGGCCTCCGGGCCCGTCCTCGCCTCGCGCGGCGAGGCGACGCGCGCCGTGTCAATCATGGGCGTCGATCCCGATCTCTACTTCCGCATCATCGCGCTGCCGGACAAGATCGTCTCGGGCGAGGCGCGCCTCACTTCCAACGACATTGTCTTGGGCGTGGACCTCGCGTCGGATCTCGGCGTGGTCGTCGGGGACAAGATCCGCATCACGCCGAATTCCGGCACCGGCATCGATCTCATGATCACCGGCATCGTGGACCTCGGGAATAAGGGCGTGAACCAGCGCAATACCTACGTGGCGCTCCACACCGCGCAAGCGCTCCTCGGCCTCGTCGGCGGCGTCTCGAGCGTCGACATCACGGTGCGCGACGTCTACGCCGCCGAGGACGTGGCGCAGGCCATCTCCGCCGCGACGGGGGTCGAGGCCGACAGCTGGATCATGACGAACGCGCAGTTCTTTTCCGCTGTGAACGCCCAGGTGATCGCCAACACGACGATCCGCTTCTTCGTCGGTCTCGCGATCGCGTTCGGCATTGCTGCGGTGCTGATCGTCTCGGTCGTGCAGAAGTCGAAGGAGATCGGCATCCTGCGCGCCATGGGCGCCTCGCGCGGACAGATCCTGCGCGTCTTCCTCCTCCAGGGCGCGGTGCTCGGCCTCGTGGGCTCGTTCGCCGGCTCGAGCCTGGGCGGGGCCGCGATCTGGCTGTGGCAGGTCCTGGTGCGCAACCCCGACGGCACGCCGCTCTTCCCGATGGAGCAGGATCCGAGGCTCTTCGCGGGCGCGGCGGTGCTCGCAACGCTCACGGGCCTTGTCGCCGCGGTAGCGCCGGCGCTGCGCGGCGCGCGCCTCGACCCGGTGGTGGCGATCCGTGCCTGAAGCGGTCCTGCTCCTCGAGGGCGTGAAGAAATCCTACGGCGTGGGCACACCGGCGGAGGCGGAAGTCCTGCACGGCATCGACTTTTCGCTCGGCAAGGGGGACTTCTGCGCGCTCATGGGCCCGTCGGGGTCGGGGAAGAGCACGCTCCTCAACCTGATCGGCCTACTCGACCGCCCGAGCTCCGGCCGGCTCTCGATCGACGGGCGCGAGACCTCGGGCCTCGACGACCGGGCGCTCACGGCGCTGCGGGGGCACCACATCGGCTTCGTCTTCCAGTACCACCACCTCCTGCCGGCGTTCACCGCGCTCGAGAACGTGATGATGCCGATGGTGCTCGACCGCGGCCGCCCGAACGAGGCGATGCGCGCGCGTGCGGAGGAGCTCCTTCGCACGATGGGCCTGACCGAATGGCGCGAGCACCTCGCGACCAACATGTCCGGCGGCCAGCAGCAGCGCGTGGCCGTCGCGCGTGCCCTCGCGATGAATCCGTCGCTGCTCCTTGCCGACGAGCCGACGGGTAACCTCGACACGAAGGCCGCGCAGGTGGTGTTCGACTTGATGAAGGAAGTGAATCGCGAGCACGGCACGACGGTGCTCCTCGTCACGCACAACCACGAGCTGGCCGCGCAGTGCGCGCGCACCATCGAGCTCGTCGACGGCCGCATCGTGTCCGACCGGCGCGCTTCGGCGCCCGCAGCCCCGGCTACGGCTTGATGTACGCGTAGCCCTCGCGCTGCAGGCGCGAGAGCTCGACCACCCCCGAAGGCACGAACTTCACCTGCGGCAGGAACTGCGAGCGCTGCAGGTTGCGCTCGCGCAGCGTGATCGAGCAGACCTCGAACTTCACGCCCTGGAGATCCAGGTCCTCCACGTCCTGCCGGAACTCGTTGCCGCGCGGGCTCTTCGCTCCCTTCATCAGGAATTCCACGCCGGCGGCATGCGCGACGACCACGATCTCCGCCTTCGGGCTCACCTCGAGGTGGTTGCGCACGTTGCGAAGCCCGTTCGCGGCCTGCTCGAGGCCGAGGTTCAGGTGGTAGACCACGCGGTCGGGTTTGTCCTGGGCTCGTGCGGGTGTAACTGCGAATAGCGCGAGCAGGGCGGCAACGGCAAGGGATTTCATGGTCGGTTCCTCGAGACAGTGTCGCCGGCCAGTATTTGCCTCGCGTCGAGGCAAGTCAAACGCCGCCCGGCAAGAACGCGTCGGGTGCGCTAGCCTTCGCCAATGTCAAAGGCGTCCTGGATCCTGGCGGCGGCGTTCTTTGCCGGCGCGGCACATTCACAGTCGCCGTCCACGCACCAGCACAGCTTCGGCGATGCCGAGAAGTGGTCGCACGTCTTCGACGACCCGCAGCGCGATGCCTGGCAGAAGCCGCATGAAGTGATCCAGGCGCTCGGGCTCGCACCCGACGCGGTGGTCGCGGACCTGGGCGCCGGAACGGGATACTTCTCCGCGCGGCTCGCCAACATGCTGCGCAAGGGGCGCGTCTATGCGGTCGATGTGGAGGCCGCCATGGTGAAGCACCTCGCCGAGCGGGCGAAGCGTGAGGGGCTCACGAACCTCGTCCCGATCCAGGCGCAGGCGGGCGACGCGCGCCTTCCGGAGAAAGTCGATCTCGTCCTGCTCGTCGACGTGTACCATCACATCGAGGATCGGAAGGGCTACTTCGCGCGCCTTCGCGGCTCCCTCAAGCCCGGCGGACGCATCGCGGTAATCGATTTCCGGCTGGACGCGAAGAACGGTCCGCCGCGCGAAGCTCGCCTTGCGCCGGCGCGCGTCAAGGCCGAGATGGCGGAAGCTGGCTACGCGCTCGCCGAAGAGCGCGATTTCCTTCCGGAACAGTACTTCCTGGTGTTTTGCCGCGCTAACGGCTAGCGCGCACCGCGCGCGCGGACCAGCATCACCGGCACCGGCGAATTCCGCACGACCTGCTCGGCGTCGCTGCCGAGCACGAGCCGCCGCACGCCGCGCCGCCCATGCGTGCCGATGACGATCAGGTCGGCGCGCCACTTCCTCGCCTGCCGCACGATCGGCTCGGCCGCGGGGCCGGTGAGCGTCTCGAGGATCACGGTGTCGCAGCGCAGCCTCGCGCGGCGCACCTCCTCGGCGGCCTTGTCGAGGAGCCGCCGGCCGCGGGCCTTGAGCGAGGGCACGAGGTCGGCGATGTACATCGCGCTCTCCGCGCCGCCCATGAGCGCGTAGTGGATGTCCACCACGTGCACGAGCTGCAAGCGCGCTTTCTGCGACTTGGCGAGCGCGATCGCCTCGCGCAGGCCGAGGTTGGCGGTCGGGCTTCCGTCCACCGGAACGAGGATGCGTCTGTACGACATGGGGCTCTCCTTTGAACGAAAGCGTATCCGCGGGGACGGCCGCCCCGTTGATCCAGGTCAAGAACGATCGGCGTGCGTGAGCGTGCCGCGAACGAAGCCGAGGTGCTGGCGCAGGATGTACACCTGGTCCGCGAACGAGCCGGGGAGCCTCATCGTGATGATCTTCTCCTCGATCTTGTCGAGCCGGCGCAGGAGCTCCACGCGCTCCTCCGGCGTGGTGCTCGCGTAGGCCGCGCGCTCGAGCGCCATCAGCTCGCCGTAGCGCCGGTAGATGCGCTGGTTGATGCGCCAGCGATAGAGGAAGGGCACGACCTTGAAGCCCGGGATGAGGAGCACCGCGACGGGCACGAGCATGACCACGAGGCGGTCGACCAGGCTCGCGAGCCAGAAGGGCAGGTGCTTGTAGGCGAAGCTCTTGCCCGACTTGTAGTAGCGGCTCGCGTCCTCGCTGATCGGGTATTCGTGCTCGAGCGGCGCCGGGAACTCGCCCGCCTTCTGGAGCAGGTTCGCGCGCCCGTGCACTTCGCGCGCCGCCTCGATCAGCATGTCGGAAAGCGCCGGATGCAGGTCGGAGCGCGCGACGAGCTCCACCGTCGGCCCGACGAGCGTGAGCGTCTCGGCCGGGAGGTTCTTGCCGAGGTCGAGCGAGCCTTCGGGAAACTCCATCTTCGTGAGGTAGCGGAAGCGCCGCACGTAGGCGCCGCTCTGCTCGAAGCCGAACAGCCGGATGCTGTCGGCTGCGACGAGATCGCGCATCGTCCGGAAGCGCGCCGAGTCGCCGAGGAGGAACGCCGCGTCGATCTTCTTCGCGACGAGCGCGTCTTTCGCGCCGTCGCCCTCGAGGTCGAGCAGCGTGGACGCGCCGCCCGCCTCGATGCCGTTCGCCTTGAGGAGCGTCTCGGCGAGGTAGCGCGTGCCGCTCCCCGGCCGCCCGACCGCGATCCGCTGTCCCTGCAGCTCCGAGAGCTTGCGGATCGGCCGCGGCGCGCGATAGAAGACGAACACCGGCTCGTAGAAGAGGCTGCCGAGCGAGACGAGGTCGGAGGTGTCCTGCACTGCGGGGGCAAGGCCGCCCTGGACGAAGCCGATCGTCGCTTCGCTCGCCGGATCGACGAGCCGCTTCAGGTTCTCGAGCGAGCCTTGTGACGGAAGGAGCTTCAGCGTCACACCCTGGCGCGCGAGGATCTTTCGGTAGCGCTCAGCGACGTTGGCGAGCGTGCTCCCTTCCGGGCCGGTCGTCATGGCGATGGTGCGAGGCGGCGCCGGATGCACGAAGCGCTGCGCGATGAAGAACCCCAGCGCGAGGAGCACGAGGAAGGGCCCCAGCGTCACGGCAAGGTCGCGCCACGAGACGCGGAAGGTCTTGAGCCGGGCGATCACGGCGCCGATTCTATCCGGTGGTGGCGACCCGTTGATCCACGTCAAAGCCGGTCCTGCGCGGCGTCCTAGGATGGGATCAAGCCAAATGACGGGAGCAGCCATGAGCCAAGCAGTGACGACGGAGAAGCTGGTGCAGGACCTGAAACTCGTGGTGACCGACGCCGAGGAGCTCCTGAAGGCCACCGCCGGGCAGACAGGCGAGCGGCTGCAGCAGGTGCGCGCGCGCGCCGAGGCGTCGCTTCGCAGCGCCAAGGCCGGCCTCGAAGCCGCCGGCGAGAACGCGAGCGTCTACGCGCGCGAGGCCGCGCGCCAGCTCGATGGCCAGGTCCGCGAGCATCCCTGGACGGCGATGGGCATCGCCGCCGGCATCGGCGTCATCGTCGGCGTGCTGCTCGCCCGCAAATAGGATAGGAGCGGCCATGACGTACAAGACGATCCTCCTGCATCTCGACGAGCAGGCTCGCCGCAGCGAGCGGCTCGCGATCGGCGTGCGCCTCGCCGAGGCCTTCGACGCCCAGCTCATCGGTGCGTTTGCCTCGACGCTGCCTCGCGTACCCGCTTATGCGCTCGTGGAGGCAGGCGGCGAAGTGCGCGAGCTCGACGAGCGCAACCGCCGCGAGGCCGCCTCGCGCGCGGAAAAGGATTTCATCGACACGGCGCGCCGCGGAGCGGTGCGCTACGAATGGCGCCCGGCCGCGGAGGACGACGGCCAGCTCGAGTTCCTGCACGACACGCGCTACGCCGACCTCGTCGTCGCCGGACAGCCCGACCCGGAAGACGGCGCGCAGCGCGCCTTCGCGGGCGAGGTGCTGCTCTCGTGCGGGCGTCCGCTCCTCTTCGTCCCGTATGCCGGCAGCTTCCAGAAGCTCGGCCAGCGGGTCATGGTGGCCTGGAACGGCAGCCGCGAATGTGCGCGCGCCGTCACCGACGCGCTGCCGTTCCTACGCCGCGCCGCGGGGGTGGATGTCGTGACCTTCGATACCGGCAAACTCCGCCGCTCGTTCGTGGAGCCGGTCGAGGGCGAGGTCGCCGCGTGGCTCGCGCGGTACGGCGTGAAGGTCACGCTCTCGCGCCATCGCACCGGGGACTTGGATGTCGGCAACCAGATCCTCTCCCGCGCCGCGGACTTCGGCGCGGATCTCATCGTCATGGGCGCCTACGGGCACTCGCGCGTGCGCGAGCTCGCCTTCGGCGGCGCGACGCGCACGCTGCTCGAGTCGATGACCGTGCCCGTGCTCATGTCGCACTAGGGCGGACATGCTCTCCCTCGAGGATTGCCTGGCGCTCTGCGAGCTGACGGAGGACGAGGTCCTCGCGATCGGCGAGCACGAGAACATCCCGGAAGTCGTCGCGGCCGAGATGGGCCACTACCTCGTCCACACGGCCGACGGCCAGCTGCGCATCAAGGCAATGATCAAGGACGACATCGCCTCGGCGGCCGCGGCGGGCGACCACAAGCACGCCGGCACGCTGAGGCTCGTCCTGCGGCAATACGTCTGCGGCCATCCGGGCTGCGACGAGCGGCGCCGCGCGGAGCTCAGGCTCCTGGAGCGCCGCCAAGCCT
>JAFAGU010000160.1 GCA_019237595.1 Betaproteobacteria bacterium
GTGCGCAACGAGCTCTTCTCGCTGCCCGATGGCTGCACGGTTTATCCCGGGCACGACTACCGCGGGCTCTCCTCGACGAGCATCGGCGAGGAGAAGCTCTACAACCCGCGCCTCGCCGAGTCGATCGGCGAGGGCGACTTCGCGGGCTACATGACGAACCTCGGCCTCGCGCATCCGAAGCTGATGGAGCAGGCGGTTCCGGCCAATATGGCTTGCGGCCGCCCTTCAAAGGACATTTCCGCTTTCAAGAACCATGCAGACTGGGCGCCGCTCACGTACACCTTCGCCGGCATCTGGGAGGTGCAGCCCAACTGGCTCGAGGAGCACGCGCGCGAGGTGCAGATCCTCGACGTGCGCGAGCCGGACGAGTTCGACGGGCCATTGGGCCACATCGCGGGGGCGAAGCTTTTGCCGTTGGGTTTTTTGACAAGGGATCTTTCTTCACTTGAGAAAACCAAACCCATCATCATCGTGTGCCGCTCCGGCGCGCGCTCGGCGCAGGCGACGGTGATCCTGGGGAAGGCGGGCTTCGAGCGCGTCGCCAACCTTTCCGGCGGGATGCTGCGCTGGCGCTCCCAGCGCTTCCCGGTCGTGGGCGGCTCCGACTCGTGAGGGAAGTGAGGACGCGGTTCGCGCCCAGCCCGACCGGGTACCTGCACGTCGGCGGCGCCCGCACGGCGCTTTTCTCGTGGGCCTATGCGCGAAGGCACGGCGGGAAATTCGTCCTGAGAATCGAAGACACGGACCTCGAGCGCTCGACGCAGGCGTCGGTCGACGCGATCCTCGACGGCATGCGCTGGCTCGGCCTCGACTGGGACGAGGGGCCGTTCTTCCAGATGAAGCGCCTCGCGCGGTACAAGGAAGCGGGCGAGCAGCTCGTCGCCGCGGGCCACGCCTACTACGACTACATGCCGAAGGAGGACCTCGACGCGCTCCGCGCGCGGCAGCTCGCGCGCGGCGAGAAGCCGCGCTACGACCGGGCCATCGGGCAGAAGTATCGCGGCCAAGGGCCGGCGCCGCTGCGCTTCAAGACGCCGCAGGAAGGCCACGTCGGCTGGAGCGACCTCGTGAAGGGGCCGATCTCCTTCCCGAACGCCGAGCTCGACGACCTCGTGCTCCTGCGCGCCGACGGCGTGCCCACGTACAACTTCGGCGTCGTCGTGGACGACCTCGACATGCGCATCACGCACGTGATCCGCGGCGACGACCACGTGAACAACACGCCGCGGCAGATCCACATCTTCCAGGCGCTCGGCGGGACGCTTCCCGCGTTCGCGCACGTGCCGATGATCCTCGGCGCCGACGGCGAGCGGCTCTCCAAGCGCCACGGCGCGACGAGCGTCATGGAATACCAGGAGCAGGGCGTGCTGCCGGAGGCGCTCGTCAACTACCTCGCGCGCCTGGGCTGGTCGCACGGCGATGCGGAAATCTTTTCAACGAGCGAATTCACGGAATGGTTCGACCTGGGCCACGTCTCGCGCTCCGCGGCGCAGTTCAACCCGGAGAAGCTCGCCTGGCTGAACCAGCAGTACCTCAAGTCCGCCGCCGACTCGCGCCTCGCGGAGCTCGTGCGCAAGGAGCTCGCCAAGCGCGGCACGCGCGCCGATGCTGGACCGCCGCTCGAGGCGGTGGTCGCGCTCCTGAAAGACCGATCGAGCTCAATCGTTCAGCTCGCGGACGAGGCGACGCTCTTCTACGGCGAGCCGCACGTGGAGCGCATCGCGCTCGAGCCGCCGGTGAAGGAGGCGCTCGTCGCGGTCAAGGCGGCGCTCGCGCAATCCGACTGGAGCCGGTCCAGGATCAACGACGTGGTGAAGCACGTCGTCAAGACGCACGCGCTCAAGATGCCGCAGCTCGCGATGCCGCTTCGCAGGATCGTCACCGGCCGCGAGCAGACGCCCTCGATCGACGCGGTGCTCGAGCTCCTCGGTCGCGAGGCGGTGCTCGCGCGCCTGGCGCGCGCGCTGGACGCGGCCGGCTAGGGCTTGCTGAACGCCTCGCGCACGGTCGCGGGCGTGGACTGCACGAAGCGATCGATCGCCTCGCACATCCCGGCCTCGCCGCTCTCGTCGTGGTCGTGCCGGCCGCCCTCGATGGCGAAGAACTGCTTGGGCGCCGGCGCGCGCGAGAAGAGACGCTCGCCCATCCAGTAGGGCACGACCTCGTCCTGCGTGCCGTGGAGGATGAGCACCGGGATCTTGAGGTCGGAGACCTTGTCGACCGACTCGAAGCGCTGGTTGAGGAAGCGCTTCACGGGCAGCAGGCGGTAGCGCGGGTCGAGCTGCGACATGTCGTAGATGGAGGTGAAGCTCGACTCGACGATGAGCCCGGCGGCCTCCGGGTGGCGGCGCGCGAGCTCGATCGCGATCGCGCCGCCGAGCGAGTGGCCGTAGATGTAGAGCTGCGAGGTCGGCACGCCGCGGTCCGCGACGAGGTAGTTCCAGGCGGCCTCCGCGTCCTCGTACACCGTGGTTTCCGAGGGAACGCGCCCGTCGCTCTCGCCGAAGCCGCGGTAGTCGACGAGGAAGATGTTGTAGCCCAGCTTGCGCAGCGGCCCGACCTCCGTCACGCAGCGGCTCACGTTGTCGTCGTTGCCGTGGAAGTAGAGCACCGTGCGCGCGTCGGGCTGCGGCGAGGGAATCCACCAGCCGTTCAAGTACTGCGTGCGCCCGCCCGCCGCCGGGCGCACCGGCACCGCGACCTCGACGATGCGGAAGGAGAAGTCCGACGGCGCTGCGCGCAGCTTCCGGTCCGGCTCGAAGATCAGCCAGCTCTGGCACGCCGCGAGCGCGAGCACGGCGCCGAGCGCGAGCAGTGCCTTCACGAACCTGCGCATGCGTTACCTCCCTATGGGAAATCATGCAGCAGAGCGGCGCGCTTGGCCAGCTTTCGCGCAACAGGCCGGTGATATAATTCGCGCCCTCGGTCGGGGGTATAGCTCAGCTGGGAGAGCGCTTGCATGGCATGCAAGAGGTCACCGGTTCGATCCCGGTTACCTCCACCAACCGCCCGAAGCTGAAAAGAAGCGCGCCTCGCAGTCCCCATCGTCTAGAGGCCTAGGACATCGCCCTTTCACGGCGGTAACCGGGGTTCGAATCCCCGTGGGGACGCCAATCCATGTTGAGGGTATAAAGGTCCTTCTGGAGGAGGCCCCCTCGATGCAACATGGTTCGATGCACCCTCGCGCCGCGCTGCTCGTGCTTGCGCTCGTGGCGGGAAGCGCCGCCGCGCAATCGGCCGAAGATGGCCTGAACGACAAGCAGCGGCACGGGCGCCAGCTTCTCGCGCAGAATTGCGGCGTCTGCCACCTGCCCGTGACGCGCGGCGCGAAGACCTACGGCCCGGTGCTCAACAAGGCCGCCGCTTCCGGCAACGACGAGCTCGCGCGCGCCTTCATCCTGAATGGCAGCGGCCGCATGCCGGCGTTCAAATACCACCTCAAGCCCGCGGAGGTCGACGATCTCGTCGCCTACATTCGCGTCGTGCCCGAGCAGAAGGGAGACTGACATGAAGCGACTCATCGCTGCGTTTGCCTGCTCCGCGCTTTCCCTTGCTTCGCTCGCCGCCGAGCCGGTGCTGACCGGCATGGTGACCTCGGCAGGCGGCCATCCGCTCGACGGCGTGACCGTCTCGGCGAAGCGCGACGGGACGACGATCACCACGAGCGTCTACACCGACAAATCGGGCCGCTACGTCTTTCCGCCGCTTGCGGCCGGGAGCTATCGCGTGTGGGCGCAGGCGCTCGGCTTCGAGACGGCCAAGGGCTCGGTGGAGCTCGCTTCGCTCACGAGGAAGGACTTCGCCCTCGCGACGATCACCGATCCCGAGGTGCGCTACCGCCAGCTGCCGAGCGAGATGGTGGTCGCGGGCCTGCCCGAATCCACGCCGCAGGACGCGCGCATCAAGAAGCTCTTCATGAACAACTGCACCGGCTGCCACCCCGCGAGCTTCACGCTGCAGTTCCGCTTCGACGAGGACGGCTGGTCGAAGATCATCGACCTCATGAAGGTGGTGCCCGTCACCGGCGCCTACCCCGGCCCGCAGGCGAAGCCGAACCAGATGATCCAGCGGCACCAGAAGGAGCTCGCCGCCTACCTCGCGCGTGCACGCGGGCCCGGCGACTCGTCGCTCAAGATCCTGCCGCGCGCGCGGCCTTCCGGCGAGGCGGCGCGAGCGGTGTGGACGCTCTACGACCTGCCGCTCAATCCCGATGCCGGCATCGGCACGAAGTACAACCCGAACGACGGCACCGACTGGACCATCGCCACGACCTCGAAGCTCGGCCAGCTGCCGCATGACGGCGGCATGGGCCCCGACGGCTCGATCTACTTCACGGTGAACAACGCCAACACCTTCGTCACCATCGGCAAGGTCGACCGCCGCACGGGCGAAGTGACGTTCATCAAGGCCGAGGGGAAGAACGGCCAGGCGGCCACGGCGCATGGATTCATCCGCGACGGCGAGGGCAACTTCTGGTTCGACGTCGATCCCGGCCGGCGCGCGCTCGGCAAGCTCGACACGAAGACGGACAGGATCACGATCTACCAGACGCCCGACTCGATGTCGCCCGTGGGCGGCGCGGTGACCGTGGACGTGGACGGCAAGGGCTTCGTGTGGGCCTCGACGCCCGCGGGCGTGGTGCGCTTCGATCCGCGCACGGAGCGGTTCACCGAGTACAAGTCGCTCATCCCTCCCGGGAACGCGAAGGGACTCGCAGCCACCTACGGCGCCGCGGGCGATCGCGACGGCAACGGCTGGTGGGCGCAGATGGCGATGGACACCGTGTACAAGGCGGACGTGGCGAACGGCGGCAAGGTGATCGCCGTGAAGATTCCCGACGCCAAGGCGCCGCCGATGTCGGGCGAGGACCGCAAGTACTACGAGTCGATGAGCGACCTCGGCTTCAACGCGCCGCTTCCCTGGTCGCCCGGCCCGCGCCGCATGGGCACCGACAAGCGCGGCGACGTGCTCTGGGTCGGCAACTCCTGGGGCGCGTCCTTCGCGCGTATCGACACGAAGACCAACCAGGTGACGATGGTGCCGCTCCCCGACAGGACGATGCAGGCGTACCACGTGGTGGTCGACAGCCGGCATCGTCCGTGGGGCAACCTCTGGACCTCCGACCGCGTCGTGCGCTACGACCCCGAGGCCAAGAGCTGGACGGTCTTCGACCTGCCGGTCCGCGGCAGCGAGATCCGGCACATCGCGCTCGACGAGCGCGACGGGAAGATCTCGATCATCGTGCCGGTCTACCGCACGAGCCAGATGGGCGTGCTCACGGTGCGCACCGAACGCGAGATCGCGGAGACGCTGAAGAACTAAGCTGGAAAAGGATCCGGTCTGCGGCATGGCCGCCGACCCCGCCGCCGCGGCGGGGTCGGCGGAGCACGAGGGCACGACCTACTATTTCTGCTCGAAGCACTGCCTGCATTCCTTCCAGGCGGATCCGCTTCGCTTTCTCGCCCCGGGCAAGGCGAAGAAGCCGCCACCCGCGCACGGGACTTTCACATGCCCGATGCATCCGGAGATCGTGCAGGAGGGGCCGGGGTCGTGCCCCAAGTGCGGCATGTCGCTCGTCCCCATGGATGGGGGCGAGGCGGACGACGCGGAGCTCCGCGACCACGTCCGCCGCCTCTGGGTGAGCGCGCTCCTCAGCGCGCCGCTCGTCGTGCTCGCGATGGCGCCGATGATCGGCGTGCCGATCCATTTCGCGGGCGAGCAGTACGTCGAGTTCGTCCTCGCCACGCCGGTGGTCGCGTGGGGCGCCGCGCCGTTCTTCCGCAAGTTCCGGCTTTCGCTCCTGCACCGCAGCCCCAACATGTACACGCTCATCGGCCTGGGCGTCGGGGTGGCCTACCTCTATAGCGTCGCCGCGGTCTTCGCGCCGGGTGTGTTCCCCGAGCAATTCAGGATGCACGACGGGCGAGTCGGTGGGTACTTCGAGGCCGCGGCCGTCATCGTCACGCTCGTGATGCTGGGCGAAGTTCTGCAGCTGCGCGCGATCGGCCAGACGAGCCAGGCGATCCGCCAGCTCCTCGCGCTCGCGCCGGGCACGGCGACGCGCATCGACGGCGCGGACGAGCATGCCGTCCCGCTCGCCGAGGTCCGGGTCGGCGACCGCCTGCGCGTGCGTCCGGGCGAAAAAATTCCCGTGGACGGCGTCGTGCTGGAGGGCGCCTCGCACGTCGACGAATCCATGCTGACCGGAGAGCCAGTGCCGGCGGCGAAGAAGGCGGGCGATCGGCTCACCGGCGCGACGCTGAACGGGCAGGGAACGCTCGTCATGCGCGCCGAGCGCGTCGGCTCCGAAACGCTCCTCGCGCGCATCGTCCACATGGTGTCGGAGGCGCAGCGCACGAAGGCGCCGGTGCAGCGGCTCGCCGACGAGGTCGCGAAGTACTTCGTCGCTTCGGTGATCGCCGCCGCCGTGCTGACGGCGATCGGCTGGCTCGCCTTCGGTCCGCAGCCCGCGCTCGCCTACGCGCTCGTGAACGCGGTGTCCGTCCTCATCATCGCCTGCCCGTGCGCGGTGGGGCTCGCGACGCCGATCTCCATCACGGTGGCGATGGGCGAGGCGGCGAAGCGCGGGGTGCTCTTCCGCAACGCCGAAGCGGTCGAGAAGCTGCGCGAGGTCGACACGCTCGTCGTGGACAAGACCGGCACGCTCACCGTTGGCAAGCCGAGGCTCGTGTCGTTCGTCACGGCCTCCTCGTCTCTCGGAGAAGGCGAGCTCCTGCGGCTCGCGGCCTCGGTCGAGCGCGCGAGCGAGCATCCGCTCGCGCAGGCGGTGGTCGAAGCCGCGGCCGCAAAGGGCCTCGCGCTTGCTCCGGTGCAGGACTTCTTCGCGATGACGGGGCAGGGGGTCGTCGGCTCGGTCGAGGGCCGGCAGGTCGCGGTCGGGAGCCCTCGCATGATGCAGGCGAGCGCCGTGCCGCCCGCGCTTTCCGGCGAGGCGATGCTCGTGGCGATCGACGGCCAGGTACTCGCCGGGTTCTCCGTCGCCGACCCGATCAAGGACACGACCCGCGAGGCGGTGCGCGCCCTGAAGGCGCAAGGCGTCCGCATCGTGATGGTCTCCGGAGACTCGAAGGCGAACGCGGAGGCCGTGGGACGCGAGCTCGCGCTCGACGAGGCGCTCGGCGAAGTCCTGCCCGAGCGCAAGGCCGAGATCGTGAAGGCCATGCAGGCCGCCGGCCGCGTCGTCGCCATGGCGGGCGACGGCATCAACGACGCGCCGGCGCTCGCCCAGGCGAACGTCGGCATCGCCATGGGAACGGGGACGGACGTCGCGATCGAGAGCGCGGGCGTCACGCTCGTGAAGGGCGACCTGCGCGCGATCGCGCGCGCCATGGCGCTCTCGCGCGCGACGATGCGCAACGTGAAGCAGAACCTCTTCTTCGCCTTCGTCTACAACGCGGTCGGCGTGCCGGTCGCCGCGGGCGTGCTCTATCCCTTCTTCGGCGTGCTGCTCTCGCCCATGTTCGCCGCTGCGGCGATGGCGATGAGCTCGGTGTCCGTGGTCACGAACGCGCTGCGGCTGCGGCGCGCGCGGGCCTGACGCCGCAGGTCTCGAGGTCGGCCTCGCCGCCCGCGGCGAGGCCCTGGAAGAGGGTCCAGAGCTTCTCGTCCACGCGCGCCTCGCGGGGATGGGGTTTGGGCCGGTCGAAGCGCCCGGCGGCGCGCGGGCCGGCGTTGTACACCGCGTAGGCCGCGCGCGGCACGCGGCGCGGGTCGCCCGCCTTCTCGGCATACGGGATCGCGTAGTCCTTCACGTAGCGAAGCAGGATTTGCGCGCCGGCGCGCGCGTTGTAGGCGGTGTCCCATCGCAGGCGGTTGACGTCGTAGAAGCCGCGCCAGACGTGCTGGTTGATCTGCATGAGGCCGATGCTGCCGGCGGCGGAGCGCAGGTACGTCACCTTGCCGCCCCGAGCGACGTACTGGTGCCAGCAGCTCTCGATGAGCGCGGTGGCCGGCACGAGGCTCTCGTAGATGGCGTCGTATGGCGCGGCGAGCTCTGCGCGGGCTTCCTCAGCCGCGGCGGTCGAGCGAAGGAGCGCGCCGAGGCGCTTCTCGTATTCGCCGAGCTCGGAGCGGGCGGGCACCCAGCGGTCGAGCGGACGCTCGCCCTCGGCGGTGCGCACGAAAAATGGCAGCGACGAGCCTTTCTCCGGAATCGGCTGGAAGCCGAAGAGGCGGGCGAGCTCCGGATCGACCGCCCAGCCGTGCGCAAGCGGATCGGAAGCCTCCGCGGGCGCGAGCGTGCGGGCGAGCCGGCGCAAGCCGTCCGCGGAGAGCGGCAGCCCCGGCGCCGCCTGCTCGAGCGCGAGCAGCGCGTCGCCCGCGTCGACGAAGAGCGCGTAGCGCAGCACTGATTTAGCGAGCAGGCCCGAGGTCTGCGCCTCGGAAAGGATGCCGCGCAGCCCGCCCCAGGCCTCGAGGAAGAGCTCGCGCACCGGGCCGCCGCCTACCGCGGGATCGCCGCCGAGGAGCGCCACGAGCCGATAGCGCGTGTCGAGGAGCAGCGTGAAGAGGCGGCCGCGGAAGGCGCCGTCTTCGCTCTCGAGCGCCGCATGGCGGATGGCGTACACAAGGAAC
>JAFAGU010000214.1 GCA_019237595.1 Betaproteobacteria bacterium
GCTCCATGACCTCGACTACCTGGGAAAGATGTTCACGCAGCCCCTTCCACTCTATGTGGCTGCGGAAAGCAGGTTCAAGTCGTACGAAGAGTTGCTCGCCTATGCCCGCGCCAATCCCGGGAAGCTTCGCTGGGGGAATTCCGGCGCGCGCGGCATAGCGGAGATCATGATGGAGTCCGGTTTCCGCCACGCGGGCGTGCAGACTATCGGGGTGCCCTTCAAGGCGGGCGCAGATGCAAATACGGCCTTGCTCGGCGGACACGTAGATGCCGTTGCGTCGACGGACTTCGGGCCGCTCCTGCAGGCGGGTCGGATTCGCCTTCTCGTCGAAACGGGACCGCTCAAGATTCCAGGCCACGAAAACGTGCCGACCTTCAGGGAACTGGGCTATCCGCTCTCGGTGGAGGTCTTCTATGGCCTGATCGGTCCGGCAAACCTGCCGCCCGAGGCGGTGAAGTGGTGGGATGCGCTGCTGTCGGAGGTCTCGCGCACCAAGGAATACGCTGCGCTTTGCGAAAAGATCTTCGCGCTGCCCTCGTATGCCGGCAGCGCCGCGTTCAGGCGGATGGTGGTGAGCGGCTATCCGGAATTCGGGAAGGCCCTGGCGAAATGAGCGAGCCGACCACGATCACGGGCGCCGATATCTACATCGCGCGCATCGGCGGGCGCCATCCGGTCGTCGTGGAGGTGCATACCGAGGCCGGCGTGAGCGGGCTGGGCGAGGCGGCGATCTCATACGGGATCGGCGCGACCGCGGCCGCCGGGATGATCAAGGACCTGATGGAAGGGGTCGTGCTGGGCAAGGATGCCGCCCGCATCGAAGCGCTGTGGCGGGAGATGTACGACCACACGTTCTGGGCGAAAGGCGGCGGGCCGATCGTCTTCTCCGGCCTCAGCGCAATCGAGCAGGCGCTCTGGGACATCAAGGGAAAGATGCTCGGCGTACCGGTGTATCAGCTCCTAGGCGGCAAATGCCGGGACCGCGTTCGCCTCTACGCGAACGGCTGGTCGTTTCGATGCGGAAGCCCCGCCGAGCTGGCGCGGGCGGCCGAGAAGGTCGTCGAGGACGGCTACGACGCGCTCAAGATGTATCCGCTCGCGACGCCCGAGCTCGACGAACACGGCCATATACGGCACGTCTCGCAGAGGCAGATCGGTCGAGACGCCGAAAAGCTCGCCGTCGATCGCGTGCGAGCGGTGCGCGAGGCAGTCGGACCCGACGTCGAGCTGATGGTCGACATGAGCGCGGAACTGACGCCCGACGCCATCATCCGGATCGGGCGGCGGCTAGAGGAGTTCGACTTGCTCTTCCTGGAAGAGCCGGTCGATCCCTTTGATGTGGAGGGAATGGCGCACGTGCGCGGGGCGCTGCGCATTCCGGTCGCTGCGGGCGAGCGGCTTTATACCCGCTACGGATTCAGGAGGCTCTTCGAGCTCCGTGCCGCGGACATAGTGCAGCCCGACGTGGGGACTGCGGGCGGGATCCTCGAGACCAGGAAAATAGCGGCGATGGCCGAGGCATACGACATGCGCGTCCAGCCGCATCTGTGCGCCGGCCCGATTCTCACTGCGGCGACGCTCCAGCTCGACGCCTGCCTGACGAACCTCCTGATCCAGGAGGTCTATCCGTATCGCGTGCCAGAGCATTTCGACATCGTCGATCACCCACCCGAGCGCGAAATTCGCAACGGCCATATAACGATCGGCGACCGCCCCGGGTTCGGCGTTGCGCTCGACCGCGAAGTGATGAAGCCCCATCTTTGGGCTCGCTGCGCGCGCTGATCCGCGCAGGGAGCATGTCGGAAACCCGACGCTCGTTCTGGACAGCGCGGGAGTAGACTCGCGCGGTCTCTTCCTGGAGGGAGTGGCCATGAAGCTTCGTCCGATTGCAACGCTCGTTGCTTTCGCGCTTGCGCTCTTCGTTTCGCGAGTTTTCGCCCACGGCGACGATCCGCAGGCCAAGAAGGAGGTCTACGGCAAGGTTCACTTCAAGACCTCGTGCACGCCCGACGCGCAGAAGGAATTCGAAAAAGGCCTCGCGCAGCTTCATTCGTTCTTCTTCCCCGAGACGATCAATACCTTCTCGTCCATTCCGAAGATCGATCCGGGATGCGCGATCGCGTATTGGGGCATCGCGATCAGCCAGCGCCCGAATCCGCTCGTCGGGCCTTTCGACGCGGCGACGCTCAAGCGCGGGCTCGATGCGATCGAGAAAGGCGAGGCGATCGGGGCGAAGTCGCAGCGCGAGCGCGACTGGCTCGCGGCCATGAAGGAATATTTCAAGGACTACGAGACGGTCGACCAGGATACGCGCACCCGCAACTACGAGAAGGCCATGGCGGCGCTGTCGAAGAAGTATCCGGGCGACGTGGAGGCCAAGATCTTCCATGCGCTCGCCCTCAACGAGACCTTCGATCACAAGTCGATGGAGCCGCTTCTCGAGGCGATCAGGATCCTCGAGCCGCTGGACAAGAAGTATCCGGATCACCCGGGGGTCACGCACTACCTGATCCACAGCTACGACTTCGCGCCCATCGCGCGCAAGGGAATCCCGGCGGCCGACAAGTACGCGAAGATCGCGCCCTCCGCTCCCCATGCGCAGCACATGCCCTCGCACATCTACTCGATGGTCGGCATGTGGGAAGATCCATCCGCTCCAACCAGCAGACGATCGACATCAGCCGGCAGCTCGGCGCCAAGAACTGGCCGGGTACCGGAAAGATATTCGCCTCGGCCTCGCACTCGTGGGATTTCATGGAGTACGCCCATCTGCAACTCGGCCAGGATGCGAAGGCGAAGCAGGTCATGGAGGAAATGAAGGCGACTCAGCTCGGTACGTATCCAAACGTCGCCGTATACACCGCCATGGTTGCGATCCCGGCGCGCTATTACCTCGAGAGGCAAGACTGGAAAGGCGCAAGCCAGCTCGAGCCCCTGGGCAGCGGCTTCCCGGCGAACGAGTGGCAACGAGCCGTCGCGGATGGCATTACCTACTTCGGAATCGCCATGGGCTTCGCGCGGTCCGGCGACGCGGCGTCGGCGAACAGCGCCGTCGACAAGCTGAAGGCGCAGCGCGAGACGCTCCTGAGACTGAAGCAGGGCTACTGGGCGGAGCAGGTGGAAGTCCAGGTCCTGGGTGCGCAGGCCTGGGTCGAGCAGACGAAGGGCGACAAGGGCGAGGCGCTCAAGTTCATGCGCGCGGCCGCGGACCTGGAGGACGGCTCGGAGAAGCACGTCGCGATGGAAAATCGCCTCTACCCGATGCGCGAGCTCCTCGCAGACATGCTTCGCGAGCAGGGCGACGCGGCTTCCGCGCTCAAGGAGTACGAAGCCTCCATGAAGAACGCGCCGAACCGGCTGCGTGCCTACTACGGATGCGGGAAGGCCGCGACGGCGCTCGGCCAGACGAAGAAAGCCGACGCCTGCTACCGGCAGCTCGTCCGCCTCGCGCGCAATTCGGACAGCGAGCGCCCGGAAATCCAGGAAGTGGCGCAGCTCCTCGCCTCGAAGTAATGCGACCGCCGCGGTGGCTCCTTGCCGCGGCGCTCGCGGCGTGCGCGCTCGGCGCGCGAGGCGCGGACACGGACGACAAGCCGGCAGACCAGGGCGATCCCGATTACCTGCAAGGCCGCAAGGCGATCGAGGCGCGCGATTGGCGGTCGGCCATCCGCCTCCTGTCGTCGGCCGCGCTGCGCGACACGCGCAACGCGGATATCCAGAACTACCTCGGCTACGCATACCGCAATAGCGGCCAGCTCGACCTTTCCTTCAAGCACTACTCGCGCGCGCTGCAGCTCGATCCGCGCCATCGCGGCGCGCATGAATACCTGGGCGAGGCCTACCTGATGATCGGCAACCTCCCGAAAGCCGAGGAGCACCTCGCCGCCTTGCGAAAGATCTGCCTCATCCCGTGCCCTGAGTACGGAATGCTGGAAGCCAGGATCGCCGCGTCCCGAAAACAATAGCAGGGACGCACCATCGCGGCGCATAGCCGCGTTGTCGACGCGCCGACACGCGCTGCCGCGAGCCAAGGCGGCGCGTATAGTTTCCCGCAGTCGCCGTCCGAGCGACGCGCAGGGGGATCGGCTGGGCGTACCGCTTACGCCGCTCGATCTAGGGAGAGATCGCCATGGTTCGCTACGCTCGCGCGCTGCTCGCGCTCGCAATACCCGCGTTCGTCCTTCTTTCGCTGCAGGTGGGCGACGTGCATGCGCAGGGGAAGAAAGCATCGAAGGAAGGCACCACCAAGGCGGTGTTCGAGAACGACAAGCTCAAGTCCTGGGAGGTGACGTACAAGCCGGGGCAGGGAAGCTCGATGCAGGACCGGCCGGGTCGCCTCGTGCACTGCATCTCCGGCGGAACGATGCAGCGCACCTACGAGGACGGCAAGAAGTCGAACCAGGTGTGGAAGGCGGGCGAGACCAAGTGGCTCGAGCCCTCCACGTTCACCAACACGAACGTCGGGAAGACCAACGTCCGCCTGCTGATCGTCCAGCCCAAGTAGGGACGCACCATGGCACTGCGCTTCGCTCGAGCTGTAGCCGCGCTTCCAATCGCCCTGGCCTGCGGCCTGGCTCTCGGCGAAGACACTAACAAGGTCGGCAAGGTCACGTTCCCGACTTCCTGCGATCCGAAGGTCCAGGCGCAGTTCGAGCGGGGCGTCGCCATGCTGCACTCGTTCTGGTTCATCGGCGCGAAGAAGACCTTCGAGGGCGTGCTGGCGCAGGATCCGGGCTGCGCCATCGCCTATTGGGGAATCGCGATGGACCTGCTGCGTAATCCGCTCGCGTTCCCGCCGCCGCCCGAGCACCTGCCCGAGGCCTGGGCGGCGCTCGAGAAGGCGCGCGAGGTCGGGGCGAAGACGCCGCGCGAGCGCGCCTGGATTGAGGCGATCAGCGCCTACTACCGCGACTACGACAAGCTTTCGGTGGACGAGCGGATGCTGCGCTATACGAAGGCCATGGAGCAGCTTACGCAGCAGTACCCGAACGACTTCGAGGCGAAGATCTACTACGCGCTCGCGCTCCAGGCTTCCGCCTCGCCTTCGGATCGCGCTTACTCTAACCAGCTCAAATCCGCGGCGATCCTGGAGAAGCTCTTCCTCGCCGATCCCGAGCATCCCGGCATCGCGCACTACCTCATCCACGCGTACGACTTCCCGCCGATCGCCGAGAAGGGGCTGCCGGCGGCGCGCCGGTACGCGGGCCTCGCGCCGGCGGCTTCGCATGCGCGCCACATGCCGTCTCACATCTACTCGATGCTCGGCCTATGGGAGGACTCCATCGCGTCCAACCTCTATTCGATGGAGATCCAGCCCGACTACTACCATGCGGCTGACTTCATCGTGTACGCGCAGCTTCAGCTCGCGCAGGACCAGGCGGCGCGCGCAATGATCGGCAAGGCGCTCAACACGGCCGACACGGGGACCCGCTACGCCGGAGTTGCCGGCGAAACGGCGCTCGCCGCCATGCCCGCGCGCTACATGCTCGAGCGCGCCGACTGGAAGGGTGCCGCGCAGCTGCCTGTGTACAAGGGCAAGTTCCCGGCCGCCGAGGCGATCAGCCGATTCGCGCGCGGCCTCGGGATGGCGCGGACCGGCGACCTCGCTGGTACCGAGGCAGAGATGGCGGCGCTCGAGCAGCTGAAGGCGAGCCTCAAGGCCGGCAAGCAGCCCTATTGGGCGGATCGCGTGGACGAGCAGCTCACGACGCTGGCGGCGTGGCTTTCCTATGCGCGAGGTGAGGGCGACAAGGCGCTGAAGCTCATGCGCACGGCAGCCGACGGCGAGGATGCGAGCGTCAAGAACGTTGCCATGGAGAACCGGCTCTACCCGATGCGCGAGCTCCTGGGCGAGATGCTTCTCGCCTCGAAGCAGCCGAAGCTCGCGCTGCGCGAGTTCGAGGCTTCGCTTCGCGAGACGCCCAACCGACTGCGCGCGTACTACGGCGCGTCGGTCGCGGCCAAGGAGGCCGGCGACCAGCAGGCCGCCGAGACCTACATGGCGAGGCTCGTGATCCTCACGAAGAAGGCCGACTCCGTTCGCCCCGACCTGACGCGGGCGCGCGA
>JAFAGU010000176.1 GCA_019237595.1 Betaproteobacteria bacterium
GCCTCGTCGTAGAGCCCGAGGAGCAGTGATCCGACGATGCCCTCGCCGAGCTTGTGCCAGCGGAAGCCGACGACGATGCATTCGGCGGTGCGCGCGTGCTTCACCTTGATCATGGCCCGCTTGCCCGGCTGGTACGGCAGTTCGAGCGGCTTCGCTACGACGCCGTCGAGCCCCGCACCCTCGAAACGCTCGAGCCATTTCATAGCGAGCTTGTGGTCTCGCGTGGCGGGAGTGACCTGCAAAGGAGGTTTTGCATGTTCAAAGAGCTTTTCCAGGAACTCCCGCCTCCGCCGGAAGGGCTCGCCGAGCAACTTCTTTCCCCGAAGGGCCAGGACATCAAAGGCGACGAACGAAGCGGGCGCCTCCCGGGCAAGCCTGGCGACGCGCGAGGCGGCCGGATGCAGGCGCATCTGCAGGGCGTCGAAGTCGAGGCCCTTCCGGGTTGCGATCACGATCTCGCCGTCGATCACGCAGCCCGCCGGGAGGCGCTCGAGGAAGAGCTCGTGCAAGTCCGGGAAGTAGCGGTCGAAAGGACGCGAATCGCGGCTCTGGATGAACACCTCCGCGGCCGAGCGGAAGACGATCGCGCGGAAGCCGTCCCACTTCGGCTCGTAGAGATAGTCGCCCTCGGGAAGCGCCTCCGCGAGCTTGGCGAGCATCGGCTCGACCGGCGGTTCGAGCGCGAACGCGTGGAGCGCCTTCGGCCGGTCCATCCTTCCTAGACGCGGATGCCTGGTTGCGGCCGAGACGGATCGGGCTGGACGCCGCTCCGGGCGCGCGGCGCTGCCTTCCGCGGGAATCCGGAGCGATCGGTGTAGTCGCGGTACTGGCGGCCGTCCTTCTCGTCGAGCTCGTCGAGGATCTTCGCGGTCGCGAAGTCGGCGAGCGTCACGCCGGACACCGCGCCGATCGCTCCCACCGCCGCGAGCTTGCGCTCGCTGGAGGAGAGGCCGGCGCCGAGCGAAGCGAGGTCGAGCGCGTCGCCGGCCACGCGGCCCCACACCCACGGCGCGGACTTGCCGGACGCCAGGATGCCGATGCCGGTGATGATCTCGCGCGCTCCATAGAGCGCGATCGTGTCCTCCGCGTCCCGCAGGCCGAGAGCGCGCGCCATCGAGCGAGGCGCGAGGAGCTCGGCGAGGCCGAGGCCCACGCTGAAAAGCCCGAGGAAGCGGGCGGAGGCCTGGACCGCGCGGCGGCGGCCGGCAAGGCTTTGCGGAATGCGCATCGTCATGGCGCTCTCCTCAGCTCGGACGCAGGGTGACCTTGACGCAGCTGTCTTCCTTGTCACGGAAGATGCGGTAGAGCTCGGGCCCGTCCTCGAGCGTGCCGCTGTGCGTGATGACGAACGACGGGTCGATCTCGTCGTCGCGGATCCTGCGCAGCAGGTCGTCGGTCCAGCGGTTCACGAGCGTCTGGCCCATGCGGAAGGTGAGCCCCTTGTTCATCGCCATGCCGAAGGGGATCTTGTCGACGAGCGCGCTATAGACGCCGGGAACCGATATCGTCCCCGCGGGACGGCAGGCGTAGATCATCTCGCGCAGCACGTGCGGCCGGTCGGTCTCGGCCATCAGCGCCTGCTTCGCGCGGTCGATCATCGAGTCGATCGAGTGCGTCGCATGCGCCTCGAGGCCCACCGCGTCGATGCACTTTTCCGGGCCCTTGCCCTGCGTGAGGTCGGCGAGCCGGTCGAGCACGCTCTCCTCATCGAAGTCGACGGGGATCGCGCCCGCTGCGGCCGCCATGCCGAGCCGGTCGGGAAGATGGTCGATCGAGACGACCTGCTTCGCGCCCATCATGAGCGCCGAGCGCACGGCGAACTGGCCGACGGGCCCCGCGCCCCAAACGGCGACCGTGTCCGTGGGCTGGATCTCGCATTGCGCCGCCGCCTGCCAGCCGGTCGGGAAGATGTCGCCCAGGAAAAGCACCTTGTCGTCCGGCAGGCCATCGGGGATCTTCACCGGCGCCACGTCGGCATAGGGCACGCGCACGTACTCGGCCTGCCCGCCCGCGTAGCCTCCGGTAAGGTGCGTGTAGCCGAAGAGTCCCGCGGTCGTATGCCCGAAGGCCTTGTCGGCGATGTCCATGTTGCGGTTGGTGCGCTCGCAGACCGAGAAGTTGCCGCGCCGGCACTGGTCGCATTCGCCACAGATGATGGTGAAGGGCACGACGACCCTGTCGCCGACCCTCAGGCGCTTGTTGCCCGCCCCGACCTCGACCACCTCGCCCATGAACTCGTGCCCCATGATGTCGCCGCTCTTCATGCCCATCATGAAACCGTCGTAGAGGTGCAGGTCCGAGCCGCAGATGGCGCAGGTGCTCACCTTGACGATTGCGTCGCGCGGGTGCTCGATCACGGGGTCCGGGACGGTGTCGCAGCGGATATCATGCTTGCCATGCCAGCAAAGGGCTTTCATCGAGTCTCCTGTGGAACCGGGATGGACCGGAAGGGGAAAATGAGCTATCCACGGCACATGAAAGTTTCATTCCCAGCGGGTCTGCTGCTCCTTTTTCCGGCGCTTGCCCTCGCCCAGGCCGCGGCCGCGCCACCGGAATACGAGAACCTGATCGGCCCGGCAGTGCGCTCGCGCCCGGCCTACGACGGGTCCAAATCGCAGCGCCTCGACCTCGTTCCCATCCTCGACTACGAGAAGAACGTCTTCTTCGCCCGCACGGTGCAGGGCGTGCTCGAAGCGGGCGCTCGCGCGAGCGTAGGCGGCGGCTGGAAGCTCGGCGGCCAGCTCGCCTACGAGGAAGGCCGCAAGGCGAGCGAGTCGAGCCTGCTTCGCAACATGAACATTCCCGACGTGAGCGTCGGTCTCTCGGCCGGCCTGCACGCCGAGTGGGAGGGAAAGATCGGCCCGGCGCCGGTGATTTTCGTCGCGCGCTGGCGCGACCAGCTGCATTCCGACCGCGGTTCGCAAACGGACCTCCGCGGCACGGTGGGCGTTTACGAGAGCGGCCCCGTCCAGGCGGGCGTATACGCGCAGGCGACGTGGGCGACGCAGAAATCGATGCGCACCTACTACGCCGCGCCCGGATTCGATCCCGGCGGCGGGTTGCTTGGAGTATCGGCCGGCGTGATCGGCTCGTACGACCTCGCCAAGCGCTGGCAGGCGATCGTCAACCTGGAGGCGCACCGGCTGCAGGGCGACGCGGCGCGAAGCCCGCTCACGGAGAGGCGCTCGAACTACTACCTCATCGGCGGGGTCGCGTACCGCTTTTGAGACTACACTGCGGTCGCTAGCAGGAGGAGGAACGCATGGCGCAATTCAACGAGGACACCCTCACCGAGGCGGTCGTCGCCCGCATCAAGGCCGGGACGAAGGACAAGCGCTTCCGCGAGGTCATGGCGAGCGCGGTGAAGCACCTCCACGCGTTCGCGCGCGAAGTGCACCTCACCGAGGAGGAATGGTTCGAGGGCATCAAGTTCCTCACCGCGGTCGGCCAGAAGTGCGACGACAAGCGGCAGGAGTTCATCCTGCTCTCCGACATCCTCGGGCTCTCGATGATGATCGTCGCGCTCAACCACAAGACCATGGCCGGCGCCACGGAGGCGACGGTGCTGGGGCCCTTCTTCGCGCACGGCGCGAAGGAGTACGGCTACGGCGGCGACCTCCGCGAAGGCTGCACCGTCAAGGGCGAGGACGTGTACGTGAGCGGCCGCGTGCTTTCGCTCGACGGCAAGCCCGTGCCCAACGCGACGCTCGATATCTGGCAGGCGAAGGCCGACGGCATCTACGACGTGCAGACGGAGGGCGGCTTCGAGCTGCGCGGCCGGGTGAAAGCGAACGCGAAGGGTGAATACGCGTTCAAGAGCTACAAGCCCAAGTTCTACAGCGTGCCGGTCGATGGCCCGGTGGGCGAGCTCATCCGCGCGACCGGCAACCACCACATGCGGCCCGCGCACATGCACGCCATCGTCTCCGCGCCCGGCTACCAGCAGGTGATCACCCATGTCTTCGTGGAAGGCGACCCGTACCTCGACGGCGACGCGGTCTACGCGGTCAAGCATTCGCTCGTCGGCGCCTACAAGAAGGTCACCTCCAAGGAGAAGGCGAAGGAGCTCGGCATGCCGAGCCCGTTCCTAACGCTCGAGTGGGACTTCAGGCTAGCGCCCGAGGCGGGCGTGAAGGCGCGCAAGAAAATTGCCGCGAGCGACGCCGTCTCGTAGCAGGGCCCCGGTCGGGGTCGTCGGCCTCGGCATCATGGGCTCCGCCATGGCGGCGAGCCTGGTCGCCGCCGGGCGCAAGGTGCACGGCTTCGACGTTTCCCGCGACGCGCTGGCGCGCGCGCAAAAGGAAGGCGTCGTGGCGGAATCCTCGTGCCGCAAGGTCGCGGAGAAGTGCACCGTCCTCATCACTTCGCTTCCGAGCGCCTCGGCGCTGCATTCCGTGGCGAGAAGCCTCGGCGGCAGGCGCAACGTCGTGCTGGAGACGAGCACGCTGCCGATCGAGGACAAGCTCGCCGCGCGGGACGCGCTCGCGAAGAAAGGCATCGCCCTCCTCGACTGCCCGCTCTCGGGCACCGGCGCGCAGGCACGAAAGAAGGACCTCGTCGTGCTCGCAAGCGGCGACCGGAAGGCCTTCGCGAAGGCCGAGCCCCTGCTCGACGGCTTCAGCCGCTCGCACTACTACCTCGGCGAGTTCGGCAACGGCAGCCGGATGAAATTCGTCGCCAACCTGCTCGTGGCGATCCACAACGTGGCCGCCGCCGAGGCTTTCGCGCTCGGCATGAAGGCGGGCCTGCCGGCACAGCAGATCTACAGGGTGATCGTCGACGGCGCGGGGAGCTCGCGCATGTTCCAGGTGCGCGGGCCGCTCATGGTCGCGGGCAACTACCCCGCGCAGATCCGCATCGACGTCTGGCAGAAGGACATGAAGATCATCGGCGAGTTCGCGGCGCGGCTCGGCGTCGCGACGCCGCTCTTCAGCGCGACCGGGCCGATCTACAACGCCGCGATGGCCCAGGGCTTCGGCGAGGACGACACCGCGGCGGTCTGCGCGGTAATCGAGCGCCTGTCGGGCGTGAAAAGGAGGCGACATGGATGAATGGAAGAGGATCCGCGCGCTGCCGCGCGCCGAGATGATGAAGCGCGTCGCGCGCTTCCGCAGCCTCAAGGGCTCCGACGGCGGTCTCCCCGACAGCCCGCTTCCCGAATGCACGCGCAAGCTCTACGCCGTCATCGGCTTCCAGCCGCCCATGCAGGAGGCGGACTCGATCACCTCCCCGGTCGGCCAGGACGCCTCGTCGAAGCCGGCGATCGCGATCGCCGAGGGCTTCAACCTCGGCTACTGCAAGGCGAAGCCCGGCAAGGGCCCGCTCATGCACAACCACGACACGAACGAGACGTTCATTCCGATGACCGGCCGCTGGCGCTGCGAGTGGAACGAGGGCGAGGCGAAGGAGCACGTCGACCTCGGGCCGTACGACGTGATCTCGTTCCCGGTCGGCGTCGCGCGGCGCTTCATGAACGTCACCTACGACGAGCCGGACCGCGAGCACCTGCTGATGTTCATCATCGGCGGCAACCAGCCGCGCGCCGAGTTCACCCCGGCGGCGATGCAGCGCTGCGAGGCCTGGCAGCGAGGCGAGCAAGGCTCCGAACGAGCACCACGCAAACCGCGAGCGTCGCGGCGAGGAGCGTCGCGCCCGCGAGCGTCCGCCAGAGCGGCTCGCCGGGGTGCGTCTCGGCGAAGCGCGCCGCCGCGTAGGCGAGCGCGTCGAGCGGGAAGGTAAACGCCCACCACGCCGGCCCGAACGGCCAGCGCGCAAGCCCCCGGGCATAGAAAAGCAGCGCCGCCGCGAGCACGAGCGCGGCCGGATAGAGCGCCTCCAGCGCCTCGAGGCGGAAGAGCGCGAGGCCGTTCGCGTAGATGAGCGAGGGCGGCACGAGCAGGATGAACCAGCTCGGCCGCAGCGCCTCCGGCAGCGGCGCCGCGAGCGCGGCG
>JAFAGU010000093.1 GCA_019237595.1 Betaproteobacteria bacterium
ATCGGTGCACAAGATCGAGCGCTACAGGCAGGTCGCCGCGCGTGCGCTCGCCTACGAGCCCGCGACGCTCGACTATGGCATCGCTGCGCCGGCGAAGCCGCCGTTCGCGCCTTCCGCACGGTACTGCGTGCTCCTGCACGCGACCGCACGGCCCGCGAAGCAATGGCAGGAGTCGTCTTGGACCGAGCTCGGCCGCGCGCTCGAGGCGCGCGGCCTCGTCTGCGTGCTCCCATGGGGCGATGAGGCGGAGCAGGCGCGTTCGCAGCGCCTTGCTTCGGCGCTCAGGCAGGCGATCGTGCCGCCGAGAATGTCGCTCACGCAGGCAGCCGGGCTCGTAGGACACGCCTCGGCGGTGGTCGGCGTCGACACCGGGCTCATGCATCTCGCCGCGGCGCTGCGGGTGCCGGTCGTCGGCGTCTTCTGCGATTCCGAGCCGGTAGACGCGAAGCCCCTTGGCCTCGGACGCACCGCGTATCGCGGTGGCGTGGGCACGCCGCCTTCGGCGCGCGACGTGCTCGCGGCGCTTGCGGAAGTCGAGCCCACCCTAGCGTGAATCGCTTCACGTATACGCTGCTCCTTCGCCTCGCGCTGCCATTTGTCCTGGCGAGGCTCTGGTGGCGCGGCCGCCGTGAGAGCGGCTATCGACGCGGCATCGCCGAGCGCCTGGGCGTGTACGCGATCGAGCGGCCGGAGAAGCTGCTCTGGGTGCACGCGGTGTCAGTGGGCGAAGTGCGCGCCTCGGCGCCGCTCGTTCGCGCGCTTCAGGAAGCGGCTCCCGACCACAAGATGCTCATGACCTGCACCACCGCGGCGGGCCGCGAGACGATCCAGCAGGTGTACGGCGACTCGGTGCTCGCGTCGTACCTCCCCTACGACTACCCCGGCGCGGCGCGGCGCTTCCTCGAGTACTTCCGGCCCAGGCTCGGCGTGCTCATGGAGACGGAGATCTGGCCCAATCTCCTCGCCGAGTGCCGTGCAGCGTCGGTGCCGGTTCTTCTCGCCAACGCACGGATGTCCGAGAAGTCGGCGGCGGGTTACACGCGCTGGCCTGACCTCATGCGGCCGGCGTTCGCGAGCCTCGCCGCTGTCTGCGCGCAGAGCGCGGACGATGCGGGGAGACTGCGCCAGCTCGGCGCGCCGTCGCCGGAAATCACCGGAAACCTGAAGTTCGACGCAACGCCGGACGCAGCGCAGGTCGCCGCCGGAGAGCAATGGCGACAGGCGCTTGGCCGGGCGGTCGTGCTCCTCGCGAGCACGCGGGAGAGCGAGGAAAGGATGCTCCTCGAGGATTTCAAGGAGCTCGATGCGCTGATCGTCGTCGTCCCGCGCCATCCCCAGCGCTTCGAGGAAGTGGCCGCCTTGGCCGGCGAGCGGCGTACCGCGCAGGCGATGCCCTCCGCGCAAACGCGCGTTTACCTCGGCGACACGATGGGAGAGATGGCGTTCTACTACGGCGCTTGCGACGTCGCCGTCATCGGCGGCTCGTTCGCCGCGCTCGGCGGCCAGAACCTCATCGAGGCGCTCGCCTGCGGCGCCGCCGTCGTGACCGGGCCGAGCATGTTCAACTTTGCGGAAGCCACGCGCCTCGCCGTGGAGGCTGGAGCGGCCCTCCAATGCGCCGGCCCCGAGGCGGCCGCCTCAGCCACCCGGGACCTTCTCGCCGATCCGCAGCGCCGCCAGGCGATGTCTCGTGCGGGCAAGGCGCTCTGCGAAGCGCATCGCGGCGCGACCGAGCGCCACATGAAGGTCTGCCTGCGGCTCCTCAGGGAGAGAGCGCGCGGTTGACTTCCGCGAGGTCGTCCTCGATCAGGCTGCCGGCGGCAGCCTTGAGGCGAAGGTGGTTGGTGATGGTGTTGTAGCGCGCGACGGCGAGGTCGCGCTCCGTCGAGTAGAGCTGCTGCTGCGAGTTCAGCACGTCGATGTTGATGCGCACGCCCACCTCGTAGCCGAGCTTGTTGGAGTCGAGCGCGCTTTGGGATGAGACCCGCGCCTGCTCGAGCGCGCCGACCTGCGCGATGCCGTTGATCACCGCGAGGTAGGTCTGCTGCGTGGTGAGCACGGCGGTGCGGCGCGCGTTGTCCAGGTCGTCGTCGGCCTTCCCGGCGAGCGCCACCGCCTGCCGGTCCCGCGAGACGAGGCCCCCGCCCTGGTAGAGGGGCACGTTCAGCTGGATGCCGATGCTCGTCGTCGTCAGGTTGCTCGCCACGGGGATCGTGAGCGCGCTCGCGGTCTGCCAGGTCGTGCCGTAGGTCGCGACGAAATCGATCGTCGGAAGGTGCGCCGCGGCGTTGCGCTTCACTTCAAGCTTGGCGATGGCGGTGGTCGCCTCCTGCTGCTGGACGGGGAAGCTCTGCTTGGAGGCGAGGTCCACCCAGCTCTGCATGTCGGTCGGATTCGGCGGCGTGAGCTTCACGTCCGACCGCAGGGGCTTGAGCTCCGCGTATTCTTTTCCGGCGACGAGCTGGAGCGCGCGCCGCTTGCTGTCGAGGTCGTTCTGCGCGGCGATTTCCTGCGC
>JAFAGU010000096.1 GCA_019237595.1 Betaproteobacteria bacterium
CTTCCTTCGTTCGGCTTGCTCGGGCATGTCGCTCTCCTTTCGGTAGCGGAATGCACGACGCGTGCCGGCTCCGCCGGGCAATGGAATACCCTCGCTGCACTGCGGCAAGCAACGATTCGCAATTCTCGCGGTCACATTCAATCCAGATGCGCGCGCCGCAGTTTCGCAATTCCTCTATAGTGCGCGCACACACCTTCTGAGGAGGAGGAGTTCCATGTCGAAGCAATCGGGCCGCCGCAAGTTCATCCAGACTGCGGGCGCGGCCACGGCCGCGCTTGCCTTCCCGTACATCCGCACCTCGCACGCCGCAGGCAATCTCTCTGTCGCGTTCTGGGACCACTGGGTTCCCGGCGCGAACGACACGCTCACCAAGATCTGCCAGGACTGGGCGGCGAAGGAGAAGGTCGCCATCAAGATCGACTACCTCACCACGCAGGGCAACAAGCTGCAGCTCACCGCGCAGGCCGAGGCGCAGGCGAAAGCCGGCCACGACCTCATCGCGATGCTCGCGTGGGACCCGCTGGAGAAGCAGAAGCAGCTCGAGCCGATGGACGACGTGATCGGCGGCCTGGAGAAGCAGTACGGCAAGGTCGTGCCGGCGATGGAGTACCTGGGCAAGGCGAAGGGCAAGTGGATCGCCGTCCCCTCGCCCACCGGCACGCAGGTGAAGCCGCCCTGCGCGCGGCTCGACATCTGGAAGCAGGCGGCCAACATCGACTTCCAGAAGATGTACCCGGCGGGATCGAAGCCCACGGCGGAAGCGGAGAACTGGACCTACGACACGATGCTGAAGGCGGCGCCGGCGCTCCAGAAGGCGGGCCACCCGCTCGGCCTGGGCCTGGGCCAGACCACCGACTCCATCGACTGGGTCGGCGCGATGTTCCATGCCTTCGGCGCGGACCTCGTCGACGCCAAGGGCAACGTCATCGTCAAGACGAACGACGCGGTAAAGCAGGTGCTCGAGTACATGCAGCAGCTCGTGAAGTACCTGCCGCCCGACGTCTTCGCGTGGGACGACGCCTCGAACAACAAGTACCTCATCTCCGGCCAGGGCTCGATGATCTTCAATCCGCCCTCGGCGTGGTCGGTCGCGAAGCGCGACAACCCGAAAGTCGCCGAGCAGTGCTGGACGTTCTCGATGCCCAAGGGGCCGAAGGGCCGCTTCGTGCCGTATCTCCCCATCATCCTCGGCACGTGGAGCTTCTCGAAGAACAAGTCCGCCGCGAAGAGCCTGCTGCGCGAGATCTGGCAGCGGCCCAACGTCGAGAAGCTCGTCGCCGCCTCCAACGGCTACGACGTGCCCTCGTTCCAGTCGATGCGCGACTTCAAGACCTGGGAAGAGGTCTCGCCGCCCAAGGGCACCGTGTACCACTACCCGCCGCGCGACGACGAGACGCCCTGGGTGTCGGGCGCGCCGGCGCCGGCCAACGTCGCCAACCAGATGTACGTGCAGTCGATCATGACCAAGATGATCGCCAAGTGCACGCAGGGCGGCGACTCGGTGGCGAAGACGCTCGACTGGGCGACTTCGGAGATCGAAGGCTACTCCCGCACGTAATCAAGTGGCAGCAGTAATTGGAGAAAAGCGGACCCAGGAGGCCACCACTCGGCGTGGTGGCCTCCGCCGTTTAGCGAGGCGGAAATCCACGGTAGCTTTCCTGCTCGCCCTTCCCCTGATCCTCCTGATCGCGGGGCTGGTGGTATACCCCGCGTTCTACTCGCTGCACCTCGCGATGCTGAACAAGTCGATGGAGCACTTCGTCGGCCTGTCCAACTTCACCTTCCTCTTCAAGCGCGACCTTTTCTGGATGGTGGTGAAGCAGTCGTGCATCTTCGCGATCACCGCGGTGGTGTTCAAGGCGCTGATCGGCTTCATCCTCGCGCACTTCGTGAACAACGTGCCCGCGAAGAGCCAGCGCAAGTGGCGCGGCATGCTGCTCATTCCCTGGGTGATCCCGCCCGCCATGAGCACCCTCGCCTGGTTCTGGCTCTTCGATCCGAGCTACAGCGCGTTCAACTGGATCCTGAATTTCTTCAAGCTCGAAAACATCAATTGGCTCGGAGAGCCCGGCTGGGCCAGGTTCTCCGTCATCCTGGTGAACGTCTGGTACGGGGCGCCGTTCTTCCTCATCATGTACCTCGCGGCGCTGAAGAGCGTCCCGGAGCAGCTCTACGAGGCGGCCGAGATCGACGGCGCCAACTGGTGGCAGAAGATCTGGTACGTGACGCTGCCGATGATGCGCAACATCATCTCGATCACGGTGCTCTTCTCGCTCATCGTCACGTTCGCCAACTTCGACATCGTGCGCATCCTCACCGCGGGCGGCCCGATCGACCAGACGCACATCTTCGCCACCTGGGCGTTCAAGCTGGGCATCGAGGGGAACGACATCCCGCTCGGCGCGTGCGTATCGCTCTTCATGTTCCCGATCCTCGGCGTGACCGCGTGGTTCATCCTCAGGGACATCAGCAACCGCGGGAATGAAGCATGAGCGCGGTTCTTTCAGCAAATACTCCTCGTAAAGGCAGCATTTCGAAAGACCGTAAAAAAGCACTCTATTGGAGCTACGTCTTCCTCGTCCTCTTCGCGGTGTTCTTCCTCACGCCGCCGATCTACATGTTCATCACGTCGATCAAGGGAACGGCGGAGATCGCCGAGGCGAAGTTCCCGTGGTGGGTGTTCGCCCCCACCCTCGAGAACTACAAGAACCTCGTCTTCTCGCAGGACTACCAGGACTTCTTCATCAACTCCGCCCTGGTGTCGGCCTGCACGGTCGTGCTGACCATGCTCATCAGCATCCCGGCGGCCTTCTCGCTCGCCCGCATGAAGTTCTGGGGCTCCACGACGCTCGCAATGGGCGTGTTCCTCACCTACCTCATTCCGGAAACGCTGCTTTTCCTCCCGCTCTTCAAGATCTTCTCGTGGGTCACGGACCTGACGGGGATCGAGCTCATCAACCACTGGTGGGTGCTCGTCCTCATCTATCCCACGCTCACGGTGCCCTTCTGCACCTGGATCATGATCGGCTACTTCGCCAGCATCCCGAAGGAGCTCGACGAGGCGGCGCTCATCGACGGCGCGGGGTGGCTGCAGGTGCTGACGCGCATCTTCATCCCGGTGGCGCTGCCCGGCATCATCGCCGCGACGATCTTCGCCTTCACCGTGTCGTGGGCCGACTTCCTCTACCCGATGGTGTTCACCACCTCCGCCGACCAGCTCGTGCTGCCGGCGGGAATCGTCACCACGCTCATCAAGGGAGACGTCTTCAACTGGGGCGGCATCATGACCGCGGCGCTCCTCGGCGCGCTCCCGCCGCTCCTCATCTACGCCTTCCTCATGGACTACTACATCGCGGGCCTGACGGCAGGCGCAACCAAGGGTTAAGGCTTTTCGAAGGAAATTTTCCGGAAAATGGCTCAAGTCACGTTGCGTCGCGTCGAGAAGACCTATGAGCAGACTCCGGCGGTCTGCGGGATCGACCTCGACATTCCGGACAAGGAGTTCGTCGTGCTGGTCGGCCCCTCGGGCTGCGGCAAGACCACCACCCTGCGCATGATCGCGGGGCTCGAGGACATCACCGCCGGCGAGATCGCCATCGGCGGCGAGGTGGTGAACGACATCCCGCCCAAGGACCGGGACATCGCGATGGTGTTCCAGAACTACGCGCTCTACCCGCACATGACGGTGTACGAGAACATGTCCTTCGGCCTGCGCCTGAAGAAGCTGGCCAAGGACGAGATCGACCGGCGCGTGCAGCACGCGGCGAACATCCTCAACATCCAGCCGCTCCTCGACAGGAAGCCGAAGCAGCTCTCGGGCGGCCAGCGGCAGCGCGTGGCGATGGGCCGGGCCATCGTCCGGGACCCGAAAGTATTTCTATTCGATGAACCGTTGAGCAACCTGGACGCGAAGCTCCGCGTGCACATGCGCACGGAGATCAAG
>JAFAGU010000111.1 GCA_019237595.1 Betaproteobacteria bacterium
GTCCTGCGTGAACCGCGCGCGCGATGCAGATAAGTCGAGGTCGAGGAGCAACCACGGCTTGACGATCCAATGGTTGCTCCATTCCACGCCCTGCCTCAGGCTCGCCCGGCTCGCCTGCGTGTCGCCCGCGTCCCCGGAGAAGACGAGTTCGGAGGCGAGCCTCAGCTGCCAGATCGCGACCGAGCTGGTCAGCCCCGGAACGATGTTGGTCTTGACGCCGATCTCCTGGCCCTTCGACTTGACGAGCGGCGTGACCGGATCGACCGCGGCGCCGGTCTGCGGGCTCACGTGCGTCACCGTGCCGCGCGCGTCGTTGCTGTGGAAACCTTCGCCGTAGTTGAGGAAGATTTCGGTTTTCGCCCAGGGCCCGAGCACGAGGCCGAGCTTCGGCGAGACGATGTTGGCGCCGACATCGCCGGAGTTCGCGGCATTATCGCTGCGCACCTTGAAGCTGTACTCGTCGAATCGCGCGCCGACGATGGAGCGCAGCCACGGCGTCCATTGCACCGCGTTCTCGGCGAAGAGGCCGGCGCTCGCTTCGTTCACCGCGTCCAGGCGGACCGGCGCGGCGGGAACCCGGGCGACGGTCGCCTCGAGGCCGAGCGGATCTACCTTGTCGTACCGGGTCTGCAGGCCGACCTTGTTCGTCATCGGCGCTTCGCCGAGTGTCCCGACCCATGTACGCATCGCCGAGAAGCCCGTCATCGTGCGGCGCTCGAACTGGTGGAACTGGTCGCCGTTGATCGGGTCGCCGAGGTCGAAGGGGTGGTTCAGCTGGAAGGTGAAGTTGTTGAAGAGGTCGAGCCTCGAGCGCACGACGTACGCGTCGACGTTGAAGGCGCCGTCCGCGAGGGAGCGCGTCCAGTTGAGCGACAGGCTGCTTCGACCCGTGGTGCCGCCATCCGAAGGGTCGAGCGAACCAAAGCGATCGACCAGACCTTGGGACACGGCGCGCGCGGGGATCTGGTCTGTCGCGGTCCACTTTGCCGCATAGACCATTCCGGTCAGCGCAAAGCTGTCCTGCCCCCGATTCGTGGACCATCGCAGGACGCCGTTCACCTTGTTGAAGCCTTCCGGCACCTGCCAGGGACCATTGTTGTGGCCGAGCTCCAGCGCCCCGAGGACCTGTCCTTCGCCGAGCCCGGTGGACCCCGCCGTGAGGAGGCGCTGGTAGCCATGTCCGCCCACGGTCGCGGAAGCGAATGGCTCCTTGAGCGTGCTCGCGTACCGGATGCGCGCCGAGCCCGCGTTGGCGAAGTCGCCGTCCTCGGCGAAATAGGGCCCCTTGCGATAGTCGATCCGCGAGACGAGCTCCGGAATGAGGAAGTTGAGGTCCGTGTAGCCCTGGCCGTGGGCGTGCGAGCGCATGTTTACCGGCACGCCGTCGAGGAACGTCGCGAAGTCGGTCCCATGGTCGAGGTTGAAGCCGCGCAGGAAATACTGGTTCGCCTTGCCGTCGCCGCTGTGCTGCGTGACGATCACGCCCGGGACGAACTCGAGCACTTCGCCCGGGCGCAGGGCCGGGCGCTCCTCGATCAGCTTCTGGGTAATGGTGCCCTGGCTTGCGGCGTCCGTCGTTCCCACCGCGTTGTCGTGGTGGCCCTCGACGACGATCGCGTCCCCTCGAACGGCATCGGCGCCGCCTTGCTGCGCGTGAATCTCAGCCGCTTCCCAGAACAGGCAAGCGAGCAGGGCGCGCCACAGCGCGCTCCGGCCTCTTCCTTGCACAAGCCCTCTCCGCGCGGAACCGGTCCGCTTTTTTCCCCTCGATGGGCGGCAGCCGCCGCCCCGTGCCTACGCGTGCGCGTGCGCGCTACGAGGGGGGCGTTCGAGGGAGCGAAGAACTTCGGGCAGACGAGCGATGCAGAACTCGCTCGGAATGGGCGTGTGGCTCGAAGGCAATCCGGCGAATCCCTCGACGGGGAGGAAATCGAGGGCGATACCCGGTTTCCCATCCCGGTCGGCAAGCTCGGAAGCTTGCCGTTCCGGCCCGCCGACATCGACGACGTTTTCCTGGACGGAATGATGGTGGTGCCGCACGCTCGCATGGTGATGGGACGCCGACGCAGTTGGGTGGTAATGCGCCGGTCCGCGCGCTTCCATTTGCACGCCGGCGCACGCGTACGCCGGCAGCGCGAGTGCGAGCGTGCAAGCCATCGCGCGCCGAGCATGCCGCGCCAGCAAGAGCCAGGCGACCCAAGCGGCAAGGAGCCAGCGCAACGCGTCGCAAGCCGCCGCCGCGGCATGCATGCCGTCGTCTGCAAAGAGGGCGCTTGCGGCAAGAAGGATGCTCGTGCTGCAGGCCGCCGCAAGCAGCACGGCCCACCGCTCACGCCTTGAAATGAAAACGGGGCCCGCGCGGAGCCCCGTCATCGATGCCATCGCTTCAGAAACCGCCGTTTTGCTGCGCCACCATGCAGAAGAGCATGGGGATGGAGAGCATCGTGTTGATCCGCGAAGTCATCCCCGCCTTCTTCGCCGCAGCGGCCTTCTCTTCCGGGCTCACCTGCACGATGCCGAGCGCCTTCTTCTGGTTGGGCCAGATGATGAACCAGACGTTGAACCACATGATCGCGCCGAGCCACATTCCGGTGCCGATCGCGTGGTAGCCCTTCTGGAGCGAAAGCGCCTGTCCGATGTAGCCCATCATCGCCGCGAGGATGAGTCCGGTGACGATGGTGGACATCGCGCCCCAGCGGAACCAGAAGAGCGCGCGGGGGGCGATCACCTTGCTCACGGCGGGCTTCTGCTCATCCGGGATCTGCGGCATCGACGGCGTCTGGACGAAGTTGAAGTACCAGAGGAGGCCGATCCACATCACGCCCGAGAGGACGTGCAGCCAGCGGAAGAAGAAGGCCCACCAGGCATGTTCCCCGACCGGCACCCAGCTGCCGGTGCCGAGGCCGGCGATGATGAGGATGACGACGAGAACGACGAGGCCCGCAACGATCGTGCGCCCGAGAGACTGGAAGATCGCCCCCATGGTTTATCCCCTTTTTTAGGATGGGTTTGAGCCCAAAAAGTCTAGCACGCTAGCCTCCGGCGAAAAAACCGGATGCGGCTGCCACGAGCACCGCGACCTGCAGCGCGGCAAGGAGGGCAAGGAGTCGTTCCCCCCGAGCGAGGAACGGCACGATCATCGCGCCGTGGCAGACGAGGATCACGAGCGCGAAGAGGCTGATGCCCGCGATGTTCAGGTAGTCGCCATATCGAAGCATGCGCAACCACTGCCAGCCGGTCGCCGCGCCGGTGGCCTGGAGGTACTGCGGGAGCGAAAGCTGCCAGAGGGCCGGGAGCTGTTCCAGGGAGATCCATGGGGCGGCGAGCCCGCTTGCGTAGAGGAGGAACGCCGCTAGTGTGACGGCGAACGCGATGCGGGTGCACCGATCGAGCCAAAGCGCGTAGCGCTCCTGGATCCAGGCGTCCTCGGGCGGCCTGCGCTTCAGATCCATAGTCCCAGTCCCCTCAGGAGGGCCCGCGATCCGGCGATGAGCATCACGACGATGACGGCGCGCCGCACGACCGATGCCGGCGTTACCCGAAGCAGCCGGGCGCCGATGCGCGAGCCCAGCATGACGCCCAGGATGGAGGGCACCGCGATGAGCGGCAGCAACGCGCCGCGGTTGATGTAGACCCAGGCCGCCGAGCTATTGATCACCGAGATGACGAGACCGCTCGAGCCCACGGCCACCTTGAGCGGCGCGCCCATCAGGAGGTTGAGCGCGGGAACGTTCGCGAATCCCGCGCCCAGGCCGAAGACTCCGCCGAGGAAGCCGATACCGGCGAACGAGGCGATGCCCGCGGCAGTGCGGTGCGTGCGCCAGTCGATCACCATGTGCGCCGCCGGGTCGAGATAGCGGCCTTCCAGCCGCAGCGCCTCGCCGAGCGCATCGGGTTCGCTCGCCGCGTCGGCGCCTTTCGAACGCCAGATGAGGAAGGCCACGGCGATGACGACGACCCCGAGCGCGGTCTGCACGAGCTCCGTGGAAAGCGCGAGTCCCAGCACCGCCCCCGCGAGCGAAGCGATGGAGCCGGCGAGCGCGAGCGGCATCACGAGCCGCAGGCTCGCGAGCTGCGCGCGCAGGAGCAGGGGCCCGGCTGCGAGCGTGCCGGCGAGCGCGAGCACGAGCCCGGCGCCGCGCACGAAATCGAGGTGGAACGGAAAGAAGCTGCCGACGATCGGCACGAAGAGCACGCCGCCGCCGATGCCGGCGACGACCGACACGACGCCGAGCACGAAGGTCACGACGAAAAGCAGGATGGGCCACGCCCACCATGGCATCGCGTCGAGCATGATCCGGGCTATGCTCGCATAATGCCCCGGCTCGCAGCGAACGTTTCGACGCTCTTTCGCGAGATCGGCTTCCTCGAGCGCTTCGCGGCGGCCGCCCGGGCCGGCTTCCGCGCCGTCGAGTACCAATATCCGTACGAAGTCGCGGCGGAAGACGTGGGGAAGGCTGCCCGTGAAGCCGGGCTCGAGGTCGTGCTGCACAACATGCCGCGCGGCGACCCGGAGCGCGGCGAGAACGGCACGGCCTGCCTGCCGGGGCGCGAAGCGCGCTTTCGCGAGGACCTCGAGCGCGCCATCGCCTACGCGCGGGCCGCGGGATGCCGGCGGCTGCATTGCATGGCCGGTGTCATGCCGCCCGGGGTCGATCGCCGCTCGCTCCACGAAACGTACGTCGCCAACCTCCGCTATGCGGCCTCGCGGCTCGGCCGCGAGGGCATGCGGCTCATGATCGAGCCGCTGAGCGCCGGGACGGTGGCCGGCTGCTTTCTCACGAGCAGCGCGCAAGCCGCCTCCATCCTCGAGGAAGTCGGGGCGGCGAACGCTTCCCTGCAGTACGACTTCTTCCACATGCAGACCCTGGAGGGCAATCTCGCTGCGACCGTCGAGCGGCTCCTGCCGCGGATCGATCACTTGCAGCTCGCCGACGTGCCCGGGCGCCACGAGCCCGGCACGGGCGAGATCAGCTTTCCCTTCCTCTTCGAGCACGTCGATCGCCTCGGCTACTCGGGGTGGATAGGCTGCGAATACAATCCGGCCGGTGACACGCTGCAAGGCCTGACGTGGGCGAAGCCTTACCTGGGGTAGCCGCGGTGGATCTCGCGCGCCAGCGCGAGACGGTGCGCCGCCTGCGAGAGTTTCTTCCCGAACGCTCGGTGCTATGGGCGGAGGAAGACACTCGGCCGTACGAATGCGACGGGCTCACCGCCTATCGCGCCGTCCCCATGGTCGTCGCGCTGCCCGAGAGCGAGGAGGAAGTGCGCCGGATCCTGCGCACTTGCTCGGAGGGCGGCGTGCCGGTCGTTCCGAGAGGAGCGGGCACGGGGCTCTCGGGAGGCGCGCTTCCGCTCGGGAACGGCGTGCTCCTCTCCATGGCGAAGTTCATGCGCATCGTGCGGCTGGATCCCCGCGCGCGAGTAGCGGTGGTCCAGCCTGGCGTGCGCAATGCCGCCATCTCGGAGGCGGCGGCTGCTTTTGGCCTGTACTACGCGCCCGATCCTTCGAGCCAGATTGCCTGCACGATCGGGGGCAACGTCTCCGAGAACTCCGGCGGCGTGCATTGCCTCAAGTACGGGCTCACCGTCCACAACGTGCTCCGCGTGCGCGGCTTCACCGTGGATGGCGAGCCGCTGGAGATCGGCGCAGAGTCGCTCGATTCGCCCGGCTACGATCTCCTTGCGCTCGCGATCGGCTCCGAAGGCATGCTAATGGTCGTCACCGAGGTGACCGTGAGGCTCCTTCCCAAGCCCGATTGCGCGCGCGTGGTCCTCGCTTCGTTCGACGACGTGCAGACCGCCGGAGACGCCGTCGCCGCGGTCATTTCCGCCGGCATCATCCCGGCGGGGCTGGAGATGATGGACCGCGCCGCTACTCGCGCCGTCGAGCAGTTCGTCGGCGCAGGCTACGACCTCGAAGCCGCGGCGCTGCTCCTTTGCGAGTCCGACGGGACGTCGGCCGAGGTCGAGCACGAGGTCGAGCGCATGGAGCGCGTGCTGCGCTCGGCGGGGGCGACGCGGATCGCGGTGTCCAGGGACGAAGCCGAGCGCTTGCGCTTCTGGTCGGGCCGCAAGGCCGCATTCCCCGCGGTGGGCCGCATTTCGCCCGACTATTACTGCATGGACGGGACCATTCCGCGCCGGCGCCTGGGCGAGGTGCTGCGCTTCATCGGCGAGCTCGAGAAGAAGTACGGGCTGCGTTGCCCGAACGTCTTTCACGCAGGCGACGGCAACCTTCATCCGCTGATCCTTTTCGATGCCAATGACCCCGAGCAGCTCGCTCGCACCGAGCAGTTCGCCGCGGAAGTGCTCGAGAAGTGCGTCGAGGTCGGCGGCACCATCACGGGCGAGCACGGGGTAGGCGTCGAAAAGATCAACCAGATGTGCACGCAGTTCCGCTCGCAGGAGCTCGAGGCTTTCCTTGCGGTGAAGGCGGCGTTCGACCCCACGGGCCTGCTGAATCCCGGCAAGGCGGTGCCCACGCTCGCGCGTTGCGCGGAGTACGGGCGCATGCGCGTGCACGGCGGCGCGCTGCCGCATCCCGAGCTGCCGCGGTTTTGACCCTCGAGGCTATCCGGGAGCGCGTGCGCGCCGCCTCCGAGCGGCGCTCGCCGCTGCGCCTGCGCGGAGGCGGCAGCAAGGATTTCTATGGCGGAGAGCCGCACGGCGAAATGCTGGATCTCTCACGCTACGCCGGCATCGCGAGCTACGAGCCCACCGAGCTCGTGGTGACCGCTCGATGCGGCACGCCGCTCGCGGAGCTCGAATCTGAGCTCGCCGCTCGAGGCCAATATCTTCCCTTCGAGCCGCCGCACTTTGCACCGGGCGCGACGGTCGGTGGCTGCGTAGCCGCCGGCCTCTCGGGGCCCGGTCGAGCCGCGGTCGGCGCAGTGCGCGACTACGTGCTCGGCGTCAAGGTGATCGACGGCGGCGGACGGCTGCTCGCCTTCGGAGGCCAGGTGATGAAGAACGTGGCGGGCTACGACGTCTCGCGCCTCTTCGCGGGCTCCCTGGGCACGCTAGGTGTCATCGCCGAAGTGTCGCTCAAGGTGCTCCCGGCGCCCCAGGCGGAAATGTCGCTTTCGCTCGAGATGCCGCTGGAACGCGCCCTCGACGCTTGCAACCGCTGGGCCGCCTTGCCGCTCCCGGTGTCCGCGAGCGCCTGGCACGACGGCGAGCTGGTCGTGCGTCTGCGCGGCTCCGAAGCCGGCGTGCAGTCGGCCGCGCGCAAGATTGGCGGGGCGCCGCGCGATGCGAGCGCCTTCTGGACGAGCGTGCGCGACCAGACGCATCCGTTCTTCGCTTCGCCCGGGTCGCTCTGGCGCGCCTCGCTTCCGCCGACCGCGGCCCCGCTGGGATTGCCTTGCACGGAGCTCGTCGAATGGGGCGGCGCCCTGCGGTGGGTGAAAGGCGACGTGGATTCGAAGCTCGTCCGTGAAGCCGCGCGCCGCTCCGGCGGCCATGCGACGCTCTTCCGCGGCGTCGAGCGCGGCGATGGCGCATTTGCCCCCCTGTCTCCGGTGGTCATGCGCCTTCATCGCGCGCTCAAGTCAGCGTTCGACCCGCACGGGATTTTCAATCCCGGCCGGCTCTATCCGGGGCTTTAGCGTGCAGACGCTCCTGGCCGACTTCATCCGCGACACGCCGGAGGGCCGCGAAGCCGACGCGATCCTGCGCAAGTGCGTGCACTGCGGCTTCTGCACCGCCACGTGCCCGACCTACCAGGTCATCGGCGACGATCTCGACAGCCCGCGCGGGCGCATCTACCTCATGAAGCGCGCGCTCGAGGGCGCGCCGGTCACGGATCGGACCCGCCTGCACCTGGACCGCTGCCTCACGTGCCGGGCATGCGAGACGACCTGTCCATCGGGCGTGCGCTACGGCCGCCTCGTCGATATCGGGCGGGCCATCGTCGAGGCGCGCACCGGTCGTCCATGGTCAGAGCGCCTGCAACGCGCGATCTGCTCTCTTGTGCTCCCACGCGCGGGCCTCTTCGCGGGCCTGCTCGTGCTGGGGCGGATGTTCCGGGCGCTCCTGCCGCCGGCGCTGAAGGAAAAGGTTCCGGAGCGCATCACTGCGCCCGGCGTCTGGCCTGCAGCGCGCCATCCGAGAAAGATGCTCGTGCTCCGCGGCTGCGTTCAGCCCTCGCTCGCGCCTGGAATCAATGCGGCCGCGGCCCGCGTGCTCGACCGCCTGGGCATCTCGCTCGTCGAGGCCCCCGGGGGCTGCTGCGGCGCCCTTCGTTTCCACCTCAATCGCCAGGACGATGGCCGCGACGACATGCGCGCGCTGATCGACGCATGGTGGCCCGCGATCGAGGAGGGCGGCGTCGAGGCGATCGTCACCACCGCGAGCGGATGCGGCGTGACGATCAAGGAATACGGCGAATTGCTCGAGCACGACCCGGCTTATCGCGAGAAGGCCGCCCGCGTGTCGGCGCTCGCCCGGGACATCGCGGAGGCCATTCCGCCGGAGGCGATCCGCGCGCATCGAGCCCGCGCAAAGGTCGCCTTCCAGGCGCCCTGCACACTCCAGCACGGCATGCGCATCCGCGGCGCCGCCGAAGCGCTGCTCGACCGGGCCGGCTACGAGCTCACGCCGGTCGTCGATGGCCACCTTTGCTGCGGCTCCGCCGGCACGTACTCGATCCTGCAGCCCGAGCTCTCCCGCACGCTGCGGGCGAGGAAGCTCGACTCCCTGCAGGGGGGGCGACCGGAGATCATTGCAACCGCGAACATAGGCTGCCTCTCGCACCTGCAGGGCGGCACCGCGACCCCCGTGCGGCACTGGATCGAGCTACTCGACGAAGCAATGCAGCCGTAGAATCGAGCCACTGGCCGCCGCATGAACGCACCGGAACGAAAGCTGGAAGAGCAGGTCGCGCGGGTTGCTTGCCCGCATGATTGTCCGGACACCTGCGCCATGCTGGTCACGGTGCAGGACGGCGTCGCCACGCGCATCCAGGGCGATCCGTCCATGCCTTTCACCGACGGAACGCTCTGCACGAAGGTCGCCCACTACCTGGAGCGGACTTATTCGGCGGACAGGCTTCTCTATCCGCAGAAGCGCGTGGGGCGAAAGGGCGAAGGCAAGTTCGCCAGGATTTCATGGGACGAGGCGATCGACGAGATCGCCTCGCGAATGAAGGCGGCGGCGGCCGAAGACCCGCAGACCATCCTGCCATGCAGCTATGCCGGCACGATGGGCTACGCGCAATACATGTCCATGGACCGGCGCTTTTTCCACAAGCTGGGCGCCTCGCTCCTTGACCGGACGCTTTGCTCGAGCGCCGGAAAGTACGGGCTGAAGGCGACGCTGGGCGGCTCGGTCGGAATGGATCCCGAGCGGTTCGTCGACGCGAAGCTGATTCTCCTCTGGGGCGCGAATCCGGTCGTCTCGAATCTTCACCTGTGGTCGCGCGTGCAAGAAGCCAAGCGGCGAGGCGCGAAGGTGATCGCCATCGATCCCTACCGTAGCCTCTCCGCGGAGAAGTGCTCGCAGCACGTGGCCTTGCTGCCCGGGACCGACGGCGCGCTGGCGCTCGGCATGATGCACGTGCTCATTCGCGAGAAGCTCGTCGACGGGGACTACCTCGAGCGCCATACGCTCGGTTTTCCGGAGCTCAAAGACCGAGTCCTCGCCGAGCATAGTCCCGAGTGGGCCGCGCGAACCTGCGGCCTTCGGGTGGAGGAGGTGGAGCAGCTCGCGATCGAATACGGGCGCATCAAGCCGGCCGCAATCCGGCTCAATTACGGCATGCAGCGCCATGCCGGCGGCGGAATCGCCGCGAGGACGATTGCCTGCCTGCCGGCGCTCGTGGGCGCCTGGCGCGACGCGGCGGGCGGGATCGTGCTCACGACCGCGGAATTCTCCAACCTCGACCATGCGGCGCTCGAGCGCCCCGATCTCCTCGCCGGCCGCAAGCCGCGCGTCATCAACCAGTCGCGCCTGGGCGAGGCGCTCACCTCCGCGCAGCCGCCGGTCAAGGTGATCGTCGTCTACAACAACAACCCGGTCGCCGTGTGTCCGGACTCCAACAAGGTGATCGAGGGCTTCTCGCGCGAGGATCTCTTTACGGTCGTCATGGATCATTTCCAGACCGACACCGCGGACTACGCGGACATCGTGCTGCCGGCGACCACGCAGCTCGAGCACTACGACGTACACAAGGCCTACGGCCATCTCTACTTGCTTGCGAACAACCCGGCGATCGCCCCGGTCGGCGAGTCGCTGCCCAATTCGGAAGTGTTCCGCAGGCTCGCGGCGCGCATGGGGTTCGAGGAGCCGTGCTTTCGCGATTCCGACGAGGAGCTTTGCCGCACTGCGCTGCGCTCCTCGGTTGCGGAGATGAAGGGAATCGACTGGGAAGGGCTCAAGCAGGCCGGATGGAAGCGGCTCAACGTGCCGGAGATCTTCGCCCCCTTCGCGAACGGAGGGTTCCGGACGCCGTCGCGCAAGTGCGAGCTGAAGAGCGCCTGGCTCGAGAGCCAGGGAATCGACCCGCTGCCTTTCTACAACCCGCCGGCGGAGGCGGCCGGCGGCGATGGCGAGCTCGCGAAGCGTTATCCGCTCGCCTTCCTCTCACCGCCGGCGCGACACTTCCTGAACTCGACGTTCGCGAACCTCGTGCGCTTCCGCGACTTCGAGCGCGAGCCACGGCTCGAAATGCATCCGGAAGACGCTTCGGCCCGCGGCATCCGCGACGGGGACCGCGTGCGCGTGTTCAACGACCGTGGAAGCTACATGCTCACGGCGCGCGTCAACGGAAAGCCGCGGCGCGGGGTCGTGGTCGCGCCCTCGGTCTGGTGGAGGAAGCACTCGCCCGACGGCCGCAACGCGAACGACCTCACCTCCCAGCGGGTCTCCGACTTGGGCGGGGGCGCGACGTTCTACGACTGCCGCGTCGAGGTCCAGCGGCTCCCCTGACCGCCGTCCATCGGCGGCGCAAAACGTCCATCGGGCGACTGCAAGAATTGGTGCGCGCGGTGCGATTTCCGCGCCGGCTTCCAGGCCGCGTCGGCTAGCTTCGGCCGGTCTTCGGGAGGGAGCCGTTGGACCACCGGCCTTTGCACGCTGCGCGCGTCAGCACGCTCTTCGCGGTCGCCTTGCCCGCCTACGCCGGCGGGACGGTGCTCGCCGCCATCGTCGTCGCGCTGGATTGGGGACTCGTCGGCGCGCCGCTTCTCGGCGGCTGGCTCGCCTGCGTGGTGGCGCTCATGCTTGCCCGCCTTGCCGTGCATCGGGCGTATGTGCGAGCGCCCGCCTCAAGGGACGATCTGGCGTGGGAGCGGCGCTTCGCCCTCGGGTCGTTCGCTTCCGGGCTGCTGTGGGCCCTCGTGCCGCTCTTCCTCCTTCCTATCGGCAACGAGCTCATTGAGGCGGCCGTGGTGATCATCGTGGGCGGCGTGATCGTGGCCGGCGTCGGCTTGAGCTCGGCGAGCATGCTCGCCCCGTGGGTTTTCGCTGCGCCGCCCCTTGCCGGCCTGGTGTTCGTGCTCGCCATGCAGCCGGATGCGACGCATCGCCTGCTCGCCGGCGTGGTAATTTTCTTCGCGCTCGTCATGGCGCGCATGGCGAGGGAAATACACCGCAGCATCGTCGGCGCATTGAGAGGCAAGCTCGAAAATCAGCTGCTGCGCGAGCGCGTCGAAGCCTCCGAGACGCGCCTGCGGGATGCCATCGAGAGCTGCCCGGAAGGCATCGCGGTGTGGGACGCGGAAGACCGGCTCGTCGTCTGCAACCAGTCCTACGCGGCGCTCTACGGCGCGGGCCGCACCGCGCGCGAGCTCGCGGGCACGCCGTTCGAGCGCATCGCATCCAACGCGTGGCAATGGGAGCACCCTGCCGGAAGGGCCGACGAGGCGCTGCGCGGCGAGTGGATCGCCGCCCGCGTCGCAGTGCACCGCGCCGGCACCGGCGAAAGCACGCAGTACGAGGGCCGCGACGGCCGCTGGCGCCAGGGTCGCACCGTGCGCATGCGGGCGGGCGGATGGGTGGGGCTCGTCTCCGACATCACGGAGCTTCGCAGCGCTCAGGGCGCGTTCGAAGCGCTGCTCGCCGAGGAGGATCTCGTGCTCGACACGCTCCCGGTCGGCATTGCCTTCCTCGAGCGGCGGGTGGTCACGCGGTGCAACCGCCGGCTCGAGCAGATGCTCGGCTACGGACCCGGCGAGCTGCAGGGAAAGTCCACGCTCGCGTGGTTCGCGAACGAAGGCAGGTGGCAGGACGCGGGTGAAAGCGCCTACCGCGGCCTCCATGGCGGCGCGATCATGGAAGCCGATGCGCGCCTCACGCGCAAGGACGGGACGAAGCTCTGGTGCAGCGTGCTTGGCCGCGCGCTCGATCCATCGGCTCCCGAGCGCTCTGCGATCTTCACCTTCGCGGACATCGACGACCGCGTCGCCGCAGAGAAGGCGCTGCGCGAAAGCCAGGAGAAGCTTCGCCTCGCGGTCGAGGCCGCGGACGTGGTGTACTGGGACTGGGACCGCGAAAGCGGGCGCGTCGTCTGGGGCGACGGCCACGTGCGAGCCTGGGAGGATTACCGGACGCAGATCCACCCGGAAGATCTCGAGCGCTATCTCGCCGCCGTGCAGGCCGCCTGGGAAGGCAGCGTGCCTTACTCCTGCGAGTACCGGGTCCTCGGGCGCGAGGGCGCAGTCCGCTGGATCGCGGCGCGCGGCAAGACCGTTCCCGACGCCACCGGGCGCGCCACGCGCATGATCGGGGTCGCACAGGACATCAGCGAGCGCAAGGCGAAAGAGGAGACGG
>JAFAGU010000113.1 GCA_019237595.1 Betaproteobacteria bacterium
ATTCCTTCGCTCGCGCTTCCCATCGCCGTGATCGGCACGTTCGCCGGCATGGCGCTTCTCGGCTACAGCCTCGACAAACTTTCGCTCATGGCCCTGACCCTCTCGGTCGGCTTCGTCGTCGACGACGCGATCGTCATGCTCGAGAACATCAGCCGACACATGGAAATGGGCAAGAGCGCCTGGGAGGCGACGCTCGAGGGATCCCGCGAAATCGCCTTCACGATCGTTTCGATGACGATTTCCCTCGCTGCGGTGTTTATCCCGGTGATGTTCATGGGCGGAATCCTCGGGCGCCTGCTGCACGAATTCGCCGTGACGATCATGGCGGCCGTGCTGATCTCCGGTCTCGTATCGCTCACGCTGACGCCCATGATGTGCAGCCGGATCCTCCGCCCGCACGACCCGCACGCGCACCATGGGCGCGCCTATGAGTTCTTCGAGCGCGTGTTCGACGCCATGCGCGACGGCTACGAGGTGGCTCTTGGATGGACCCTGAGGAACCAGCGCACCGTCATGGTTCTTTTCGTGGCGGTTTGCGTGATGACCGGCTTTCTTTTCGCCCGCGCGCCCAAAGGCTTCCTCCCGAGCGAGGATTCCGGGCAGCTCTTCTGCTTCACCGAAGCCCCGCAGGACACGTCGTTCGACGCGATGGTCAAGCTGCAGGGCGAGGTCGCGGACATCGTACGCAAGGACCCGAACGTCGACGCCGTCATGTCCTTCATCGGGGCCGGCGGCAACAATCCCTCGCTCAACGTCGGCCGCATCACCATCACTCTCAAGCCGTTCCATGACCGCAAGCCCGCCGACCAGATCGTGCGCGAGCTGCGGCCCAAGCTCTCCAACCTCGTCGGCATCAAGGCGTTCCTCCAGAACGTCCCCGCCATCCGGATCGGCGGCCAGCTCACCAAGAGCCCGTATCAGTACGTCGTTCAAGGCGCGAACCCCGAGCAGCTCTACCAATGGTCCCCCAGGATCGAGCAGAAGCTGCGAACCCTGCCGGCGATCGTTGACCTGTCGAGCGATCTCCAGATCACGCGCCCCCAGGTGACCGTCGAGATGGACCGCGACAAGGCCGCCGCGCTCGGTGTCTCGCCCCAGCAGGTAGAAGCGGCGCTCACGAACTCATACGGCGCGAACCAGATTTCCACGATCTACACGGCTACCAACCAGTACTGGGTGATCCTGGAGCTCGAGCCGCGCTACCAGGCGGATCCATCGGTGATGTCGATGCTCTATATCCGCTCTTCCAACGGCGCGCTCGTTCCGCTGAATGCGGTTGCGAGGCTGAGCTATGGTGTCGGGCCACTGACTGTCACGCATCTCGGGCAGCTCCCGTCGGTCACCTTCTCCTTCGACCTGCGGCCAGGGGCCTCCTTGTCGGAGGCCATAGCACAGGTCGACCAGGCCGCTCGTGAACTCCAGATTCCCGCAACCTTGAGCACCCAGTTCTCCGGCACGGCGCAGGCGTTCCAGAGCTCCCTCCAGGGCATGGGCCTGCTCATCCTGCTCTCGATCGTCGTCATCTACCTCGTCCTCGGCATCCTGTACGAGAGCTTCATCCACCCGTTGACGATCCTCTCGGGGCTGCCCACGGCCGGGCTCGGCGCGCTCCTCACGCTCATGGTCTTCGGCGTCGAGCTGAACATGTACGGGTTCGTCGGCATCATCATGCTCGTGGGCATCGTGAAGAAGAACGCGATCATGATGATCGACTTCGCGATCGAGGCGCAGCGCAAGGACGGCATGGCGCCCGAGAAGGCCATCTACCAGGCCGGCGTCATCCGCTTCCGCCCCATCATGATGACGACGATGGCCGCGCTCATGGGAAGCATCCCGATCGCCATCGGCTTCGGCGCCGGCGGAAGCGCCCGCATGCCGCTCGGCCTCGCGGTCGTCGGGGGCCTCGTGCTCTCGCAAGTGCTTACGCTCTTCATTACCCCGGTGATCTATATCTACTTCGAGCGCCTGCAGGTCTGGCTGAAGCAGGGCCGGTCGCAGCCGGCGGCTGCGCCGCACCACGATGGCCGGCAACCACGAAGCGCGTAACCTCGCGGTCTTCTGCGACTTCGAGAACCTCGCGCTCGGCGTGCGCGAAGCGAAGTACGCGGCGTTCGACATGGAGAAGGTGCTCGAGCGGCTGCTCGCCAAGGGCAGCATCGTCGTGAAGAAGGCGTATTGCGACTGGGACCGCTACAAGGAGTTCAAGGCGGCGATGCATGCGGCAGCCTTCGAGCTGATCGAGATTCCGCATGTGCGCCAGTCCGGCAAGAACTCCGCCGACATCCGCATGGTGGTCGACGCGCTCGACCTCTGCTATACGAAGGCGCACGTCGACACCTTCGTCATCGTGAGCGGGGACTCGGATTTTTCCCCGCTCGTCTCCAAGCTGCGCGAGAACGCGAAGACGGTGATCGGCGTCGGGGTGAAGAACTCGAGCTCCGACCTCCTCATCTCCAACTGCGACGAGTTCATCTACTACGACGACCTGGTTCGGCAGGAGGAGGCGAAGCGCCGCTCAGCGAGGCGGCGCAAGGATGCCGCTCCCGCGGGCGAGGACCGGAAGCAGGAAGCCTTCGACATGATGCTCGGCACGCTCGAAGCGCTTCTGGCCGAGCGCGGCGCCGACGAGCGGATCTGGGGATCGATGGTGAAGCAGGCGCTGAAGCGCCGCCATCCCGGGTTCAACGAGTCGTACTACGGCTTTCGCTCCTTCTCCGACCTGCTCGAGGACGCGCAGAAGAAGGGCCTCGTGCGGCTCGAGCCGGACAGCAAGTCCGGCGGCCACGTGGTCCATCCTGCCTAGCGCGGCCCGGCCGAGCCGCGATGAGCTGCTCCAGGCGCAAGGCAAGGGGCTCCGCGATGTCCTCGCTCCGGGCCTTCGCGTGCTCTTCGTCGGCATCAACCCCGGGCTCTACTCCGGCGCGACAGGCCATCACTTCGCGCGGCCCGGAAACCGGTTTTGGCCGGCACTGCACGCGGCCGGGTTTACGCCGCGGCTCCTGCACCCCTCGGAGCAGCGCGAGCTCCTTCGCCACGGGTGTGGCGTGACCAATCTCGTCAATCGCGCCACGGCAACCGCCGGCGAGCTCGATCCGGCGGAGTTCGTTGCCGGACGGCAGCGTCTGGTGGCCAAGATCCGCCGCTATCGCCCGCGCGTCGTCGCGTTTCTCGGCATGGGCGCGTACTGCCACGCCTTCGCGCTGCGAGAGGCGACGATCGGCGAGCAACCTGACCGCCTCGAGGGCGCCACGGTCTGGGTTTTGCCCAACCCGAGCGGCCTGAACGCGAACTACCAGCTTCCGGCGCTCACGCGTCTTTTCCGCAAGCTGAAGGAAGCGGCATGATGTCGCCTCGCGAGCTTGCGACTGCTGTCGAGCGCGTGGTGAAACCCGAGGCAGAGCTTCTCCCAATCCTGGAAAGGACGAAGACATGGCAACGAAACTCGAAAAAGCCCTGAAGCGCGAGATCGACATCGATGGCAAACCGTACATGCTCACCATCGATCCCGCCGGCCTCAAGCTCGTCCCCAAGGGCCACCGAAAAGGCCAGGAGATCGCCTGGAAGGCGCTCGTAAGCGGCGACGCCGCCCTCACCCAGGCGCTGAACGCCTCCGTCGCGCCCGGGTCCTAAGC
>JAFAGU010000148.1 GCA_019237595.1 Betaproteobacteria bacterium
ATCATCTCCGCGATTAGCCGCCCGGTCACCGCGCCCAGTGTGAGTCCGTGATGGGCGTGGCCGAAGGCGAAATATAGGTTCGCGTGCCGCGGCGCGCGCCCGATGACCGGCAGCATGTCGGGCGTGCAGGGACGAGCGCCCATCCACGGCTCCGTGTCGAGCCGCTCGGCGAGCGGAAAGAGCTCGCGCGCGATCGGCTCGGCGCGGCCGAGCTGCACAGGCGTGCGGATCGCGTCCCGCAACGCAAACTCCGCGCCCGTCGTGAGCCGGATGCCGCGGCGCATCGGCGCAAGGAAGTAGCCGCGCTCCGTGTCGAGCATGGGATGGTTGAGCTTCGCTTCGCCGGCGGGCCGGTAGTGCATGTGGTAGCCCCGCTTCACCTGCAGCGGCAGGTCGTAGCCCAGCGCCCGCGTCAGGACATCCGACCACGGTCCCAAGGCGACAACCGCTTTTCCAGAAAAAAGCTCTTCCTGTGAAACTGCCAGGGCCCACCCGCCCGCCTCTTCACGAAGGCTCATCGCGTTTCCCTGCAGGAAGACGCCGCCGAGCTTCCTGAAGTAGCCGAGGTAGGCGAGCGCAAGGGCGTGCGGATCGTCGACGGCCACGGGGTCGGTCCAGTGAATCGCCCCGGCGAGCACCGGCGCGACGTGCGGCTCCATCGCCTGAATCGCTTTCGAATCGAGAAAGGCGCTCCGGATGCCAAACTCGCGCTTCCAGCGCTCGGCCTCGGCGAAGCGCTTGTCGCGCTCGCGTTCCGTGCGGAAGACCTTCAGCCAGCCGGCGCGATGGAGGAACGGCGTCGCGCCGGCCTCCGCGGCGAGCGCCTCGTGCTCGGTCACGCAGTGCTCGATCAGCTTCGAGTACTTGCGGGCCACCTCTGCGTGCCGCGCCGGGCGCGAATATTTCCAGTACTGCCACAGGAAGGGCGCGAGCTGCGGCAGGGCCGACGGGTGGTAATGCGCATCGATGGTGCGATTGAGCGCATAGCGAAACAACGCACCGTAGTCGTGCGGGAATCCGTAGGGATAGACGCCTTCGCGCTGGATGAGGCCGGCGTTGCCGAAGGACGTCTCCTCGGCGGCGCCGCGCCGGTCGACGAGCGCCACGGATCGGCCGCGCTTTTGCAGGTGCACCGCGGTGCAGATGCCCACGATGCCCGCACCGAGGACGGCGACGTCGAAGCGCACGACGTTATTTTATGCGTCAGCGCTACAATCCCCGGCCTTCGAGGAGGAGTGAACATGGGCAAGATGACGAGCTTCACGCGTCCGGACGGCAAGAGCGTCAACGGCTATCTAGCGGAGCCGAAGGAGGGAGCCAAGGCGCCGGGCATCGTGGTGATCCAGGAATGGTGGGGCCTGAACGACCAGATCAAGGGCGTCGCGGGCAAGCTCGCTGCCGCCGGCTATCGCGCCCTGGTCCCCGACCTCTACCGCGGCAAGGTCGCGCTGGAGGCGAACGAAGCCAAGCACCTCATGGAAGGCCTCAACTTCGGCGACGCGGCAGGGCAGGACGTCCGCGGCGCAGTGCAGTTCCTCAAATCAAGCGGCAGCCCGAAGGTCGGCGTCACCGGCTTCTGCATGGGCGGCGCGCTGACCCTGCTTTCCGCCTGCAACGTGCCGGAAGCCGACGCGGAGGTCGTCTGGTACGGCTACCCGCCGCTCGAGTACGTGGACGCGTCGAAGATCCGCACGCCCATGCTCGGCCACTGGGCGACGCGCGACGAGGCGTTCCCGATCGGCAAGGTCGACGAGCTGGAGAAGAAGCTCAAGGCGGCAAACGTGAAGTTCGAGTTCCACCGCTACGACGCGAAGCACGCCTTCGCGAACGAGACGGCCGACTCCAAGGGCCTTGCGATGCTCAAGTACGACGCCGGCAACGCCAAGACGGCGTGGGACCGGACGTTCTACTTCTTCGACCACCACCTCAAGAAGTAGCCGGCTTCCAGCGCGGATAGACGCGGCGGGCGTTTCCCTCGAAGATTTGCCGTTTCTTCGAGGCATCCAATTCCTTGTTGTTCTCGATATACCTCTTCGTATCGTCATAGTACTGGCCGGTCTCCGGGTCGATGCCGCGCACGGCCCCGACCATCTCGGAAGCGAAGAGGATGTTCTCGGCCGGGATCACCTTGAGAAGGAGGTCAATCCCGGGCTGGTGGTAGACGCAGGTGTCGAAGAAGACGTTCCCGAGGAGGTGGTCCTTGAGGAGCGGCTTCTTCATGTCCTGCGCGAGCCCGCGATAGCGCCCCCAGTGATAGGGCACGGCGCCGCCGCCGTGGGGAATCACGAGGCGCAGCTTCGGGAAGTCCTTGAAGAGATCGCCCTGGATGAGCTGCATGAACGCCGTCGTGTCGGCGTTGATGTAGTGCGCCCCCGTGAAGTGGAAGGCCGGATTGCACGAGGAGCTCACGTGGACCATCGCCGGCACGTCGAGCTCGACCATCTTCTCGTAGACCGGGTACCACCACTTGTCGGTGAGGGGAGGCTCCTTCCACCAGCCGCCCGACGGATCCGGGTTCAGGTTGCAGCCGACGAAGCCGAGCTCCTTCACGCAGCGCTCGAGCTCCGCTACGCAGTTCTGCGGCCCGACGCCGGGAGACTGCGGCAGCTGGCACACGGCCGCGAAGTTTTTGGGGTACAGGCTGCAGACGCGGTGGATGAGGTCGTTCTGCACGCGCGACCATGCCGCGCTGATCGCCGCGTCGCCGACGTGGTGCTCCATCGAGCCCGCGCGTGGCGAGAAGAAAGTGACGTCGCTGCCTCTTTGCCGCTGCAGCTTGAGCTGATTCGCTTCGAGCGATTCCCGGATCTCGTCGTCCGAGATCTTCGGGCCCCCAGGATCCGGGGCCTTGTTTCCCACCTGCGCCTTGCGCCAGTCCCAAAGCGCCTGCGGCGCCGTCGTGTAGTGGCCGTGGCAATCGACGATCATGTCACGCTCTCCTCTCGTTTCTGCGCTCGCCGCAAGGGGCGCCAGCGCAAGCGCCCCGGCGCCCTTGATGAAGTCCCGGCGCCCGCCGTCACTCAAAAAGCTCCTCCACCGAGAACCGGCGCGGAATCATTCCCTGCCGGTGGACGTAGTCGATCGCCACCTCGAGGTTGCGTCGATTTGCTTCGATGCCGAAAGGATTCATCGAGGGATTGCCGGCCGCCTTCCGGCTTTGACCGAGTAGCCCAAGAATGTCCTGGGACAGGGAGAAAGGCATCTCCTGCCGCACTACTGCCATGTGGTTGATCTGGATGGCGCCGTGCTTCTTGCTCCATGCCTGCGCCGCCGCCTCCGGATCGGGATAAACAGGAACGATGCGCTCGTCCTTCGGGATCTCGCCGGCGATGGCGGCATCGATCTCGCCCGCCAGCAGCATGGCGATCATCTCTTTGCCCGCCGGCGCGCGCTCGACGTTCGGCGGATCGCGAAATTCGGCGACGTGCGGCTCCTCGAACGTGATCCAGCGGATGGACCCGAGATCGACGCCCTCCTCCATCAGCATGCCGCGGATCCAGGCCGCAGTGGTCACGGAATAGGACCTTTGGCCGATGCGCTTTCCGGAAAGATCGGCGGGCCTCAATTTATTTTTCGAAAGACAAACCAGGTACGGATGCTGAAAGCGGGCGGTCAGGACGACGGGCAGCAGGCGGTAGGGCTTGCCGCAAGCCTTGGCCAGCAGGTACGTGACGAGCGCGAGCTCGGCGAAGTCGAACTCGAGGTCGCGGACCACGCGCTTGAATGCCTGCTGCGGAAGCTTGACCTGCGCAAAGTCGAAATCGAGGTCCGGCGACCGCACTTCCCCCGACGTGAGCGCGCGCGTGACGGCGTAGTCCCCTAGCAGGCTTTTCAGGCGCACTATTTGTCGAGCAGCGAACGGTCCCGGAGCTCCGCCTTCTGGCCCGGAACCGGATTCGCCAGGGCTTCCTCCAGGGAATGCGCTTCGCGCCATTCTTCGCGCGGCCGGATTTTCGCGCCAGGGGGAATGCGGTCGAGCCCCCAGTAGATTTCGAGGTGGTGTCCGTCGGGATCGAGGAACTCGACCGCGATCTGCACGCCGGCGCGGCGGCGGCCCTGGAAGACGATCGGAACCTTGTGCTCGCGCAGGCGCTTCCTCGCGGCGAACACCTCGTCCAGCGTGTCGACCTCGAAGGCCATGTGGTGCATCTCGCGCTTCTCCGCCAGCGCGGCCATGCCGCCGACTAACGCGATCCCGTGGTGGTCGGGGTTGAAGCGCAGGAACACCATGCCGCCGGGCATCATGTCCTCGCCGTAGACGTCCGATACCTCGAAGCCGAGCACGCGCTTGTAGAAATCGACCGAGCGCTCGAGGTCGCGAGAGCGCAGGACGACGTGGCCGATCTTCTGCAGGCGGAACGGGGCGGGCATGCCGTGGACTCCTCGGGGCGATGCTACCATCGCCGCCCGAATGAAAATCCTCTTTGCTTCGCAGGTCGAACCCGCGGAAAGATGGCTGCCGCTTCTTCGCTCTTCTCTCCCCGGAGATGAATTTCTGCTCGAAGCGAAAAGCGCCATCGACGTGGCCCTCATCGCCAGCCCCCCGCCAGGCACGCTCGAGCGGCTGAAAGGCGCGAAGCTCGTCCAGTCGCTCTGGATGGGCGTGGAGAAGCTCCTCGCCGATCCCGCGTATCCGCGCGGCGTGCCGCTCGCGCGGCTCGTCGATCCCGGAATGGTCGCGGCGATGACCGAGACCGTCCTCTACCACGTGCTCGACTGGCATCGCCGCTTCTACCGGTACCGCGAGAACCAGGCGCAAGGCCGCTGGCATCGCTTCCGCCAGTACCTGGCTTCGGACCATACGGTGGGCATTCTCGGCCTGGGCGAGCTCGGCACCGAAGCCGCGCGCAAGCTGAGGGCGCTCGGATTCAATGTCGCCGGGTGGAGCCGCAGGCCGAAGAGCATCGAAGGCGTTTTCTCCTCCACCTCCATTGCGGAGGTCCTGCAAAGGAGCGATGTCGTGGTCTGCCTGCTGCCCCTCACCGACCAGACGCGGGGAGTCCTCGACAAGGACCGCCTTGCGCTCATCAAGAAAGGCGGCGGCGTCATCAATCTCGCCCGCGGGCCGCACGTCGTCGTGCCGGATCTCCTCTCGGCGCTCGATTCAGGCCATCTCGCGCACGCCTACCTCGATGTATTCGACGAGGAGCCGCTGCCCGCCGCAAGTCCGCTCTGGCGCCATCCGGGCGTGACGCTGACGCCGCACGCGGCGGCTTTGACCGAGCCCCGTACGGCGGTCGCGAAAGTCGTCGAGAACATCGAGCGCGTGCGCCGCGGCGAGCCGGCGCTGAACCTCGTCGACTTCGCCGCCGGCTACTAGCTAGTACGAGAGCTTCGGGTACCAGTCCGTCCCGCGTCCCTCGGGCGTGACGTCGAGGACGTTCCAGAGCGGCCACATTGGATCGATGTGGCGGGGATCCTGGCCCTCGTCCCCCGAGCCGAAAGCGAGCTCCGTGGCGTAGAAGTGGCGGATGACCCCGCCCTTCTTCGTGAAGACGTTCAGCATCGGCACCTGGCTGCCTTTCTCGTCCTCGCCGTGGTAGTCGCGGTTGTAGGTGTTGTTAGCCGAGGAGAGGAGATGCAGGTTCTTCCACCCGCGCTCGTGCGCGAATTTGAGGATGCGCTCGATCGGCGACCTGGCGATCACCACGAGGTTCACGCGCTGGCCGATATGCAGCGCGTTCCCGTCCAGCGCGTCTAGGAACGCCGTGCACATCGGGCACGGCGCCTTCATCTTCGGCCCGAACATGTAGCTGTAGGCGACGAGCGAATTGCCGGTGAGGAAGAGTTCCGAGAAGCGCACCTCGCCGTCCTCGTCGTCGAAGACATAGTCCTCCTTCACTTCGCCGCCTGCAGGAAGCCGACGCCGCAGCGCCGCCACCTTCTCCACCTGCTTTCGCAGCGCCGTCTCCTCCTCGAGGAGCTGCTCGCGTGCCGCGCGGTAGGCGGCGGTTTCGTTCGGGAATCGGACGTTGCTCATGGAACCTCCTCGGAATTTCTAATGCTGCGCCGGCTTCGGCGCTTCGCCCTCGCTCTTCTGAGGCGGACTAGACTTTCGCTTGTCGTCCTTCCGCTTCACCTTGTGGCGGTCGGCTGTCACCACCGGCAGGTTCGATACTGCAGTGGGCGACCCGGCCGCAAGAGCGGCACGAGGCAATACCGAGGCCATCAGCAGCACAGGCAAGACGTAAACTATGCGCTTCATTTGCGGCATCCCTCCATTATGAAACGGCTGATCGGCGGCTCGTGCCTCTTCCTGGTCCTGTGCTGCAATGCGTACGCCATCAAGGAAGGCGAGCCGGCGCCGGCGCTCGAGGCGAGGCAGCTCGACGGAAGGGCGTTCTCGCTCGCCCAGGCGGCCGGCAAGGTCGTGGTCATCAATTTCTGGGCCACTTGGTGCGAGCCCTGCCGGGCGGAGATGCCGGCGCTCGATGCGTACTTCCGCAAGCACCGGCAGGAAGGCCTCGAGGTCCTCGCGATCAGCATGGACCAGCCTTCCGACGATGCGAAGGTCCGCGAGGTGATGCGCGCGTTCAGCTTCGACGCCGGGCTCGCCCGCGAAGCCTCCTTTCGCGGATATGGGCGCATCTGGCGGCTGCCTCTCACGTTCGTCGTCGACCGGAACGGCGTGCTGCGCAAGGACGGGTGGTACGGCGACCCCGGCATCGACCTCGCGCTGCTCGAGCGAACCGTCACGCCGCTCCTCGCCCAACCCGCGCCGCCCGCGCGCTAGAGCTCGAAGCGCACCCCGAGCGAAAGGGTGTAGCGCGGCTCGATCTGGAAGCCGTTCACCCTCTGGTAGATCGGCACCTGGACGAACGCGTATGCGTGCGCGTTGTGCGTCAAATGGAACGTCCCGCCCGGGCTGAGATAGACCAGCGTAGCCCCGCTGTTCGGGACATCGGCCTGCGCGCCCGCGTCGCGGCCCTCGATCCTGGTGTTGATCTGGAGCCGCGGCGTCCAGGATTCGAAGCTCACGTATTGGACGCCGAAGTTCAAGTTGATGCCGTTGCCGGGCCGGAAATCCTCGCGCGAGTTGGCCGGGAGCTGGAGCAATCCCTGCACGAAGTAGTCCCAGTCGCGATTCAGCGCGCCGAACTTGTACGCGCCGACCAGGAGGTCCGTGGTCCCGGTCCCGGGCTGCAGGCCGCGGTCGAGCGGCTGCCCGGCCTGGGGGCCGTCCACGAAGACGTTGTGGAAGCCTCCCGTCGGCAACTTGAGGCCGAACTGCACGCCGATGCTATGGTCGGGCTCGAAGCCCTGATAGCGGCCGACGACGCGCACGTCTCCCATGCTTCGCGTATGGGAGGTGGAGATATCGGTGTCCCCGGCGGCGACGGTCGTGTGATAGCGGTCGAAATAGGGCAGCTGCACGTTGACGCCCCAATCTGCGTTCGCCGTGTAGTCCAGGAACACCGAATAGTTCAGGTTGCGGGTGCGCTGCTGGATTTCCTGCGCGTTCGGAATCGCGACGCTCGAGCGATCCACCGCATGGGTGCCGCTGCGAAGCTGCGTCTGGTCGAGATAGTCGTAGCGAAAGTCCATCCTGAAGCCGGGGGTCACCGACCCGAATCCCTGGGCCGCCCAGTCCGTCGTGAGCGTGCAACCGCAGCTCGAGCAAGCCAAAGCGGCCGCCGGCGCGAAAGCCGCGGCACAGGCGGCGGCGCAAAGCATCTTCTTGTCCATGCAGTTCCCTCGAAAGCAAGACTCGCCCGCAAGGCGGGCGCGACCGGCCATCCGGCCGGGCCTTGACGGTCAGCTCAGGAAAACGAGGGAGGCGCGCGCGGGTGCGCGGAATTCGAGATGCTCTTGCTTCGGGATGGAACGGCGGCGACGAGCAGGCGCTCGTCGATCGCCTCCGGGAGAGAATCAATGGAAAGTACGGTTGAGGCTAGCGCCAAGCGCTCGCCGCCAAGCGAACACAACGAGCAGTGGTCGAAGTGCGAGGCCGACTGCTCTTCCGCGGGTGTCTTGCCGAGCGGGACTTCCGTGTAGTGCGTCTCGCCGCCGATCGTGCAGACCGGAATGAGCGCAACGGCCTTGGGGCGCGCCTGCGAGATGAGCGGCCAGAAGGCATGAAGCGCCAGCGCGAAAGCGGCGAGCCATAGTCCGAGGCGGCGGCGCTTCACTTGCATTTGAGGTTGCCGACCGTGAGGTCGAGCGGCTTCGAGCAGTCCTGCTCGACAATGTGGCGTTTGGGATCGAGCGGCGCCCGTTCGTGACCCCGCATGGCGTAGCCGGTGCTGGCGCCGCCGCCGCCGATGCGACCGGACTGCATCTGCGCCGCCGGCGAAGCCTTGCCGTTGTTCTTCGCGCCCACGGGAAGCGCGAACACCAGTGCGACGAGGAGTATTCCGAGCCTCATTTCGCGAGGTAGCCGCTATCCACGGGCAGCGTCACGCCGGTCACGCAGCGGGCCGCCGGGCTTGCGAGAAAAAGGATCGCCGCCGCGATGTCGTCGACTTCCGGGAGAATGCCGAGCGGCGTGTGCTTCTCGACTTCCTCGAGCACCGCCGGGTTGGTGAAGATCTGCGCCGTAAAGTCGGTGTTGACGAAGGTCGGCGCCACGGCGTTCACGCGGATGCGGTCGGGAGCCCATTCCACGGCGAGCGCGCGCGTGAGGTTGACGACTCCGCCCTTCGATGCCTGGTAAGACGCGTTCGGGAAGAGCCCGCCCGAGAGGCCCATGATGGAGGCGAGGTTCACGATGGCGCCCCCCGAGGGCGCATCCTTGCGCTCGGCGCGCATGTGGCGCGCGGCGACTCGCGAGCACGCAAAGAGCGCGGTGAGGTTGAGCTCGACGACCTGCTGCCACTCGGCGAGCGGCATGTCGATAGCGGGCTTGCGGATCGCCATGCCGGCGTTGTTCACGAGGATGTCGATCGCGCCGAGTTCCTTGGCGATGCCGTCGAAGACCTCCTCGACCTCTTCCTCGTGAGTAATGTCGCACGTGACGGCGATCGCATTGCCGCCCGACTTCCGGATCGTGTCGGCGGTGCGCACCGCGTAGTTCTCGTACTTGTCGACGACCGCGACCGAAGCGCCCGCGGAGGCGAAGAGCTCCGCCGTCGCCGCGCCGATGCCGCGGCCGGCCCCGGTGATGATCGCGCACTTGCCCGGAATCTCGTAGAGCTTCACGCGGCGGGGGAAAAGGACTCCAAGGCGCTAAGTATACTGAGCCCATGCACGACCTTGTCATTCGCGGCGCGCTCCTGCTCGACGGCAAGGGATCGGCCCCGGTGGCGGGCGACCTCGCCGTCTCGCAGGGACGCATCGTCCAGGCCGGGGGCAAGGTCGAAGGGTCCTCGCGAGAGACGATCGCCGCCGATGGCCTCGCGCTCATGCCCGGCATCATCGACAACCACACGCACTACGACGCCCAAGTGACGTGGGACCGCGCGCTCGCGCCCTCCTCGCTCGCCGGCGTCACGACGGCCATCCTCGGCAATTGCGGCTTCACGATCGCGCCTTGCCGTCCCGGCGACCGCGAGCTCGTCATGCGCAACCTGACGCAGGTCGAGGGGATGTCGCTCGAGGTGCTGCGGCAGGGCATTCGCTGGGACTTCGAATCGATTCCGGAGTACCTGGACATGCTCGAGCGGGAGCCCTCGTCGCTGAACCTCGCGTGCTTCGCGGGCCACTCCAGCATCCGCACCTTCGTCATGGGCGAAGCGGCAACCGAGCGGGCGGCCTCGTCCTCCGAGATTTCGCAAATGAAGAAGCTCGTCACGGACGCGATGGCCGCGGGAGCTGTCGGCTTTTCGACGAGCACCTCGCCTGCGCACAACGGCCATGGCGGCAAGCCGATGCCCTCGCGTCTCGCCGACGACGCGGAGCTGCGCACGCTGGTCGCTTCCCTCGGCGAAGCGGGGGGCGGTACCTTCATGCTCACCAAGGGGGGCCA